>JAZDGZ010000342.1:0-6621 GCA_043806375.1 Pseudomonadota bacterium
GAACGGGTTAATTTTGAGACCGCCCTCATGAAGGGCCTCGCTTCGAACTACGGGCTCTACATGATCGCGAAAGGGGATATCCCCCGTTTGGAGCCGTCTGTGATACGAGGCATGCGCGGCATCTCCTATGCGCAAATCGCCTTCCAGGTCCTCTCTCCTTTCATGGAAGAGGAGATTGAAAAGAGAGACTTGAGGGAGATCCTCGAACAGGCCTATGATGAAGCGGTCATTCCGACTGAAATCCAGCACATGACGGGTAAAACCCATATCATGTGGCTTACCAGAGGCCCCACCTATTCCTTCAAGGATTATGCGGCACGTTTTTTTGCAAGAACCCTCAATTATTTTCTCGGGAAATCGGGGCTGCGAAGGGTGGTGGCCGTTGCTACGAGCGGAGATACCGGGGGTGCTGTGGCGGACGCCCTCCACGGTCTTGAGCGTGTCCAGAACCTTGTGTTTTTTCCAAAAGGATCCGTGACTGAAAGACAGAGACGGCAAATGACCACCCTCAGAGACAACGTGTACGCTTTTGAAGTCAACGGAGACTTCGATGTCTGCCAGTCCCTGGCCAAACGCCTCCTGGGCGATAAGGCATTTGCAGGTGAGTTGTTCGGGGACCCCGATCGATTTACCTCTGCGAACTCCATCAGCCTTGGCCGGCTGTTGCCCCAGGCGGTCTATCCCTTTTTTGCCTACTCCCGCGTGGCCCAATACGATGAACCCATGGTGGCCAGCGTGCCCTCCGGCAATTTCGGCGACATGATGGGAACAGTGCTTGCCAGGGAAATGGGGCTTCCCATTGAAAAGATCCTCTGCGGGGTCAATGAGAACAAGGAAATCCCCGAATTTCTGGAGACGGGCAACTATCTCGTCAGACCGTCCATGAAGTCGCCCTCATCTGCTATGATCGTTTCAAACCCCAGCAATTTTGCAAGGCTCGTCGATCTTTATGGTGGTCATGTCACCGATCAACGGGATGCCGCTGGAAAGGTCATCAGGGAGGGGGTCATGGGCCTCAAGCCGGACATGAAGGCCATAAGGAGGGACTTTTATTCCATCAGCGTGAGTAACCCCGACCATTACAGGGCCATAAAAGAGGTCTATGAGCGCTTTGGGATCATCCTTGAGCCCCATGGGGCCGTAGGCTGGAGGGTCCTTGATACGTGGTTCAAAGGCCGACACAACAGGCTTGCGGTCATTTATGAGACCGCCGATCCCGGCAAGTTCCCGGACGACGTGAAGACGGCCATCGGGATTGCGCCCGGTGTACCCAAAAGGATCGCTGAGCAGGCAGAGCTGGAGGAGAGAATTTACAGCATCGGTTCTCCCCCGGCCATAAAAGAGGACGGCTCCATGGCCCTGAGTGACGATCAATATGGGCAGGCCAAAAATATCATCAGGGACATTTTCGTCGCTTAGGCGGCAGTTGCCCGGGTTTTGATCATCAGGTGTGAAAGGGCCGCCTCTGTGGAAAAAAATGCTGCCTCGGTTTTGGACCGGAATGACGGAAGGAAATGCCGACACGATTGAAATCATGCCAAACGCAAAAACAACTTAGCTGGAGATGAGTATCCTATGGCTTTCTATGAGTTTGAAGGAAAACGTCCGGTGGTTGATCCCCGGGCCTTCGTCCATCCCGAGGCTGTCTTGATCGGCGACGTCAAGGTGGCGGCAGGATGTTACATCGGCGCCGGGGCGGTTCTGAGAGGGGATATCGGAGGCATAAGTATAGGAAAAGGGTCGAACGTGCAGGAAAACTGCGTCATTCACACCTTTCCGGAGAAACTGACGATTCTCCATGCAAACACCCACATCGGTCATGGGTGCATCCTGCATGGGTGCGAAATCCATTCCAATGTCCTGGTGGGGATGGGATCCATTGTCGCTGATGATGTGCTCATCAACTCGAACTGTCTTATAGGGGCCGGGGCGTTCATTCCCCTCCGAACGGAGATTCCACGGGACAGTGTGGTCATGGGGTCACCGGCTAAAGTCATCAAGAAAATCAGCCCGGCCCAGCTGGAACAACTCGCCAACAATCGGGGCATTTACCAGGACCTGGCGAGACGACACCTGAAGTCCTTTAAGAGAATCCCTTCGAGTGTGTGTGTGTCATAGCCCCGGGCTCCGACAGCCCCTCATGGCCGTGCCTTCGAACAAAGAAAGGAGCAAACCAATCGTGAGCATGGAACACCAATTCAACACCGCTCAGACTCCCGGAGGAAAGGTCCCCTTCGAAGGCAGCGGCATAGAGGTCCGCCAAACGATCTGCGCCATTTGCAACCCCAACTCCCACTGCGGCATCGATGCCTATGTCAGGGACGGGGTGGTTATCAAGGTGGAAGGGACCAAGAATCATCCGCACAGCGCGGGGACCCTTTGCTCCAAAGGCGCTGCCAGCCGGGAGTATATCTACCACAAGGATCGACTCAGAACCCCCCTTCTCAGAAAGGGGCCGAAGGGGTCGGGGCAGTTTGAGCCTATATCCTGGGAAGAAGCATTGGATAGGACGGCAGACAAGTTACTGAAGATCAAGAAAGAAACAGGACCTGAATCGGTCGCCTTTTACGTGGGCTACACCAAATGGATGAGACCTTTTGTGAAGCGACTGGCCCACAGTTTCGGATCCCCGAACTACTGCACCGAGTCGAGTACCTGCCATACCGCGACCGTGATTGCTGCCAAGTTGAACTACGGCTGCTTTGGTCCCCCTGATGTCGGCAACGCAAAATGTCTTCTCGTCTGGAGCAATAACCCCTTTTACTCAAATAGCTCAGCGGTTCGAAGGCTCCTGGACGCCAGGGAAAGGGGTTTGAAGATCATCGAGGTCGGCCCCCTGATAACACCCCTGACCAGGCACGCCGACATCCATCTTCGAATGCGGCCGGGCACCTCCGGCGCCCTTGCCCTCGGCATAGCCCATGTCATCATTGACGAGGGGCTCTTTGACCGGGAATTTGTGGAGAAGTGGACCCTGGGCTTTGAGGAGTACAGCACCTATGTGAAAGGATTTTCCCCTCAGGCGACCGAGGGGATTACAGGGGTCCCTGCCGATCTGATTAAAAGGGCAGCAAGGCTCTATGCGAGGACAAAACCCGCGGCCCTCATGACCAGTGCCAGCGCCACGGTACATCATACCAACGGGGTCCAGAACCACCGAGCCATCACTGCCTTGATTGGGCTTACCGGAAACTTTGATGTGAAGGGAGGGAACACCGTCATCCCCCCTGCCCCCATTTACGTTCCCGGTCCCCCGGCCACGCGCCAAGATGAATACGAGCAGTCCCGTCTCTGGTCGGAGATGCCTCCCCGGATGGCGGAAGACCGATACCCCGTCTGGAGCGAGATGATTCCCCAGGCCCAGGCCATGGAACTTCCCTTTCAGATTCAGAGCGGTAAGCCCTATCCCATTCGGGCTGTGGTCGGTTTCGGCATGAACCACCGAATGTGGCCCGGGTCCGATTTTATTTACGAAAGCCTGCAAAGGCTGGATTTCTTTGTGCAGGTGGAACTGTTTATGACCGACACATGCAGGATGGCCGACATCGTATTGCCCGCCTGCACCTCTTTTGAAAGAAGCGAGCTGAAATCCTACCCTGAGAAATATGTGATCTGGACTGTGCCGGTCATCAAACCCTTGTGGGAATCCCGCTCCGATGCGGATATCATCTTTGATCTGGCCAAGAGATTGGCTCCCGAAGATTCCCTTCTTCAAAAGGGTTACGAGGCCAATATGGATTGGCTTCTGGAGCCCACCGGTCTTACGGTGGAGGCCCTGAAAAGGCATCCCGCCGGACTGTATCGAAAAAATGTCCAGGCGCCTCCCTACCGCAAGTATGAGCAAACGGGCTTTCCGACGCCTTCGGGTAAAATGGAATTTACCTCAACGGTTCTCAGGAAGCACGGCCTTGACCCTTTGCCCAGATTCCACGAGCCGAAACTGAGCCCCCGCTCTGCGCCTGAGTTGGCCGGGGATTTTCCCCTGATCCTCACCACCGGGGCCCGGCTCCCTATGTATATCCATTCGAGGACTTTTCGCCTCTCCTGGACGCGGGGCCTCCGTCCCGATCCCATGGCGGACATCCATCCAAAAGATGCCGATGAGCGCGGCATATTGCAAGGGGACTGGATCACCCTCTCCACCCCTCGTCATTCTGTTAAACTCAAGGCCAACCTGACGGAGATCGTCCCCCCCGGTGTGACCAATGTCTATCACGGCTACGTCCAGCCTGAGGTCAATAGACTGATCGACCCGGATTACCTGGATCCCATTTCAGGCTTCCCTGGATTCAAGTCCCTTATTTGCCAGGTCAAAAAGCTTTCTGAAGGTAAGGAGGATAGATGAACATGCAACTCGCCTTTTCATTTGATGTCTCACGATGCAGTGGCTGTATGGCCTGTATTGTCGCCTGCCTCGACCAGAATGATCTCCCGGGGAACGGTCATTCCTTTAGGCACGTCAATTCTTTTGAAAATGTGGGGCTATCGACTCCCCGCATTTCTTGGCTCTCCATTTCCTGCCTCCATTGCGGAGATGCCCCCTGTGTGATGGTATGCCCCACCAGGGCCCTGGTCAAAAGGGAGAGCGACGGCATTGTGGTGGTCAGCCCGGATCTGTGTGTGGGCTGCCATAGCTGCGTTCTGGCCTGCCCCTTCGGCGCACCCCAATTTCCCGACGGGCAAAAGATGGCCAAGTGCGATTTCTGCCTCCCTAGGGTTGAGGCCGGCCTGGAACCGGCCTGCGTCAGAGTATGCCCAACCAAGGCCCTGGGTTTCGGCCCTGTAGAGAGGCTTGAAGAAAAAAGGGCTGATAAGGCATCGAAGACGATTCTCAAGTCCCTTGCTGGAGGCTCAGGAACGTTGACGGGATGACGACTTCAAAGAGGATCCTCATCATCGGGAATGGCGGCGCTGCGATGCATGCGGTTCAGGCTGCGAGAGGCGCCGGTTACGAGGGCGAAATCCACGTAGTCTCAGACGTCCGCGGTCCTGCCTTCAATCCCATGCTCTCACCCTATTACCTGGCAGGCAAAATCCCCTTTGACCGGTGCTACCCCTTTGGCGACGCCTTTTATGAAACGCATCAGGTGATTCGCCATTTTGGGTTTAAGGCCGAGGCCCTGGATCCAGCCAATCGGAAATGTTTTCTCACCAGTCGTCAGGGCATCCACTACGATCTGTGCCTCGTCGCTACCGGGGCGAGCCCTGTCATGCCCCCCGTTTCCGGCCTTGCCGATTGCCGTCATGCCCTGGTACTGAGGACGGCGGAGCAGGCAAAGCACCTGGACCTCATTCTCCCCAAGGTCCGCAGGGTCGTCATTCTGGGAGCCTCGCTGGTAGGAATCAAACTGGCGGAGACTCTCTCGGCAAGGGGCATTGACGTCATGCTCGTTGATGTAGCCGGGCACGTTCTCCCCCATGTAGCTCATCCGGATTGCGCTGCCCTTATCCAAAATCACCTGAGAGAATGCCATGTCAAACTCCGCCTCAACCGGGACCTGAAAGGCGCCGAAGATGTCGGGAAGGGGATTCGCCTCTATTTTCAGGATCAGGAGTCTCTCGACACGGATCTGTGTCTGGTCTGCACGGGAATTAGGGCCAACCTGGACCTTCTCGAAGAGACGGACGTGAAAAGAAATCGAGGCGTTCTTGTGGACCACCATATGCAAACCAGCGCGCCCGCCCTCTATGCTGCCGGGGATGTCAGCCAGGGCATGAACCTCCTTTCGGGAGAAAAAGAGGTTATCGCCCTATGGGGGAATGCCTGCAGTCAAGGCCGGACCGCAGGTCTCAGCATGGCAGGGCGGAAGTCTTTTTACCTCGGTTCTGTTCCGCAATACGTAAGCACTTTTTTCGGGATGACTTTCATCAGTATGGGAGATACGAGCAGGAAAGGAGACCATATCGAGATCTCATCCTGTGAGGACGCCGCCCGAGGATGCTGCCGGGTGCTCCTGCTTGAAAGAGGCATCCTCATCGGTTTCAACGCCGTCAATTGTTTCCATGAGATCGGCTATATCAAGGCTGTCATCAGCCAGAGGTTGACGTGGCAACGACCTCAGGGTTCCGGAATCGATCACCCTTTTTGGCTGCGGGAGAAAGTGACCCCTGGTTGCTGCGCCGTCTCCTGCCGAAGGGTCACACCTGTGAGCAGCCGATCCTGATTCCTTGACGGCTTTTTGCCGAATCCTCTGTTTTGTCCGGAATGGGTCCGGTCTCATTCCCCCGGACCCTCCCCCTGGGGCCGCCATGTTACAGTCCCTAATCAAGATTCGGGCAAGAACCCATTGATGACAGCTGCCTGGACGGGAAAGAGAGAGACGAATTTTCATGGTTGAATAAAATGAAATTCCTGTTAAAATTCTAATGACTTCGAAGAAGAGAGATAGAAAACGTGAGGTTAGGGAAAAACGATTCAGGCCTTGCGAGGGGTGTGGCTCAGTTTCAACACTTTCTCAGCATCCTCAAGAAGGAAAGGTTCTTCTGAACCTGGCCGAATTATTGGTCACGCGGCTGAGACAATCCAGCAAAGACGTGACCAGATTAACCACCGCCTTATCCATCGCTTTGAGCAAATGAAAAAAATTATTCCCCTGTACATGAGCGTTGCCCTGCTTTTTC
>JAZDGZ010000343.1:0-3345 GCA_043806375.1 Pseudomonadota bacterium
CCATGACCACATCAAAGGCCGACATCCGGTCGCTGGCCACGATCAGAAGCTTATTGTCGTCAACTTCATAGACATCTCTTACTTTGCCCCGTTTCAAAAGTTTGAGATCCTCAAATTGAGATTTCAAAAGGACATTCCCCGTCATTTTTCACTCCTCTCCAGAAAATAGAATTCCTATTTTTCTTGTCTCCCCTGACTTGATTTCAATGAAAGACGATAGTCAAAGAAAGATAAAACGCCCCAGAGCACGTACTTGATCATTCCCCATTCGACGCGTCTTGTCAAGAATCCACAGACGGATAGAAGGGATAATTATAGAGTTGAAAGAGTCGGCAGGATGGGCTAAAAATAGGTGTATTCAAAGAAACGGAATCTTCCCCATGGGCAGGGGTTGAAGATTATCCGTGCTATTGAAAGGGGTATTCAAACATGTTGATTTCTGAGGAGAATCTAAAGGCAAGAAACAGGATCTTGGGTTTTGAAAAGACGATCGAGGATATGCATTTAGACTTCCAGAAGTACCAGCGCGGGGTGGAGACCAAGAGGCCGGACTGGGAACGGGTTGAAAAAGATCTCATCGCCTTTTCTCGGAAAAAGGTTTATGACCTGGAACTTTCGAAACAGCTTGACCGAGTGCTTTTCAAGTTCCAAAACCGGAAGAAGATCTGGCTCAAATGGATCGAAGAATTCCATAAAGCATCGGCTCGTCAATAGGGGAGGGCAGGCCCAAATCCACCGCCTAATTCTTGAACCATTAATGGTATCGGTAGGCCTCACTTTTTGCGGGTGGCGCTCGCCCTCTTCAGATAATCCCGGTAAAATTCAAGGACACGATTTCGAAACCGGACCGTCTCTTCAAAGGGAGGGATCCCTTTGTACTGCCTTACCCGATAGGGTCCGGCATTGTAAGAGGCGAGGGCGAGGCTGATATCTCCCTTCTGCTCCTTCATGAGGGCCGCGAAATATCTGTACCCATACTCTACGGCAAGGGACGGATTCAGCCGTTCGTCGGTCCTGTTGTTCCTGAGCAGTTCTCTTCTGTATTGGGCATAGAGCCTCTCCCTTTTCTCGCCATGGGCCAAGGATTGCTGCATCAACTCCCGAGCGCGTTTGGCATGGTGGAGGCCGTTTGTTTCCTCGATCTGGTTGAGGGCGGCCTTGGCCTTGGCCTTGGTTTTCCTTTCTCGATCAAGGAAGGCGGCGGCCTCTGAAAGGTATTTTGGCTCAAAGATGTTCTTCATGCCCATATCGATCGCCGTCCGTGGCATAATCTGGGTAAGGCCTGCCGCCCCCACGGAGGAGACGGCGAGATGATCGAAATTGGATTCCCTCCTCATCAAGGCAAAGAAGAGCAAGGGGTCGATCCTGTAACCCTTGCTGCCGTGTTTTTCCAGGACCGCCTCCATGATGTCGGCATAGCGGGATTCGTCCCTTCCCACAGCACGCTTCCAATCCGGGTCGTCCTGGCGGCCGTTGTAATCGTCGTCCCTGTCGAGGTTAAAGGCATCGAGCGTCTCTTTCGAAGACTGGCCGGTGAAGACATGGAACACCTCATTGACAAAGGCAATGTTTTCCGGCGTCAAGGAGGCCTCGTTATGGTTGATCCCCTGAGATGTGTTGTGGAAAAGGCCCAGGGCGTCCCGCAATTTATGTTCCGTTTTTTTGAGACTCAGAGTCAGCAACCTGTCCGTAACGGCATCGGCGGCAGTCTCGTTAAGTCTCTCGTCGTTGGCCGGGTTTACTCTAGCGCGGTAGACCATCAAATTCTGTTTCGCCAATGCCAGGGAATTCTTGTAAAGGAGAAAGTGCTCGACCACGTTCGCCGCGTGTTGTCCGGCAAAGGCCTCGCTCGCGTCAGAAACCATGGCTGCGTAAGCCTTTTCCAGCGACTTTTCCGCCCTTTCAAAGAGGTCCTTTGAATCCAGGTAGTCCTGATCCAGGAAGACCTTGAGGCCGAGACGTTTCGCCACCTCAGGCCTTATCCTCAATATCCCTTCCTCACCCCGGTAGGTGCCGTCGCCGAGGCTCTTCTCGAGATCCTTCAGGTTCCGGGCAATGATGGCCTCTTTCAGCAAGGGATATTCTGCCGAGGCAGGGGGGCAAAAGAGTGAGGGAAAGGCCAACACCCCGTAAGACATGGTAACAAGGCAAAGAACTCTGAGGATAAAGGCGATTCTATGCATGGCGAATACCGTATTCTTCATTCAAGGGGGAAGACGCTGACCCGGAAACTTGAGACATGGTTGGAGCAGAAACGCCATAACAATACCCCAGCTGAAAGAAGAAATCAACCGCCGAGTCAGTATCAGGACTTTCCCAAAAAATTCAGGTGTCAAATTAAAGGGAACTGGCAGGGATGGACTTTGCTGAGGAACTCTAGCTTACCTCTTTGTTCAGGGCAAAATACTTGTTCTGGTGCCAGGCAATGGGGGTTTGCTTGGTATCGACCTTGTATGCAACCACCTCCACAAGGTAGACAATATAATTCCCCGCCTGATGGGAAGTGATCCCTTTGCATTCCAGGTTTGCAAAGGAGCCGCCTATAAGCGGTGACTTGATTTTGGATGCCTTCTTAAGGGGGATCTTGAACTCTTTGAACTTGTCCACCTCCCGCAAGTAAATCTATTCCTATTTGCAATGATATATCCTGGTCCAAAAGCGATTTTACCGTGTTGCAGGGTCATTCGTTCCGGTGGCTTATTTTTTCAGTCTCAATTTTATCTCCCCCTTATACTCTCTGATCCAATAGGCGTTGAAAGGGGTCTCAGCGACCAACGCTGCAAGCTCTTCCCGTTCATAGGTCCTGGACGGATGGATACGGGCGTAGAGCCTAAAAAGCAGGCGAGCGGCCTTCTCATGGACGGTAAGAGAAGCCCGCCACTTCTTTACATTCACCTGGGATGAGATTCTGGCCGGATCGAATATCCAGGCCTCCCTGCCGGGTCTGAGGACCCGATAACACTCCTTCAGGACCTTTGCAGGGTCCTTGAGCATGTGCAGCATGCCCGTACTGATCACCATGTCATAGGCCTCTTCTCTGCATTTGAGGTGCGACGCGTCGCCGACTTCAAAGCGCACCCTATCCTCAACCCCGGCCTTCGATGCGTTTTTTTGGGCCATCCTTATCAGGCTGGGACTCAAGTCGATGCCGTCTACCTTAAGCGAGGGCGCCCTTTTTGCTATCTCCACGGGAAGGTAGCCCGGCCCGGTCCCAAGATCGAGGATTCTGCCCGCCCTGAGAAAAGAGACGACCTCCCGGGCCACTTCGCTGTAATAGGTCTCTATAGCAAGCCTCGTGGCCTTCTCATAAAGGGAGGCGAATGGGCCCGGTATCCGCTCAATCAG
>JAZDGZ010000344.1:0-2659 GCA_043806375.1 Pseudomonadota bacterium
TCTACGGTCATTCCGGTGTGTTGCCGGCACAGATAGACGTAGACGCTCCTGGGATAGGAATGGATCTTTTTTCTCGACTTTGACTGCAGCACGGCAGGGTCAACCTTGAAATACCGACAGACGAGATTCTGAATGTGTTCCGGAGTGATGGCGCTCTGTCCAGGGACGATGCTCTGGATGACTTCACCAGCCGTATCCACGTCGATCTTTTCCCTCATCAATTCGGACTTAGCCTTGAGACACCTGAGGGCGCTCTCGATCTGACGGATGTCGCCGGGGAGTTTCTTGGCGAGGAGATGGATGATTTCCTCAGAAAGGGCGAGGTTTTGATCAGAGGATTTTCTTTGGAGGATCTTGACCCGTGTCTCGTAGTCGGGTTTGTCAAGGGTCGTGATCACGCCCGAGGTAAGGCGAGAAGAGAGTTCTTTGGAGAGGTTGGGAATGTCCTTGGGCAAGAGGGAACCGGTAAATATAATCCTCTTGTGGTTATTGGTCAGGGCGTCCAGGGTATAACCGAGTTCGAGCTGGGTCTTTTCCTTGCCGCTCAGGAACTGGACCTCCTCCAAGAGCAGGACGTCACAGGCTCTGCGGTATTTGTTCTTGAATTCGTCGATCCCGTTGTTCCTAAGGGCAAAAATCATCTGATTGACGAAATCCTCGGCTGTAATATAGAAGACTTTGAGGTCAGGGTTGCTGTTCAGGATCGCCTGTCCTGTCGCCTGGGAGAGATGGCTTTTCCCTAACCCTGTGTTTGCCAGGATGAAGAGGGGATTGCAGGGACCGTGACCCTCCAGGGCCAAGGCCTTGGATGCCGAGTAGGCAAATTCGTTGCATTTCCCCACGACAAATCGGTCGAAGGTGAAATCGTGATTGAGATTTTGCCAGCCGCCCCTGCGGGCTGCAGGAACATTGGGAAGGACCAACTGTTTGGTTTCGGGAAAATCTTGGGGGATGGAGCCTTTTATGAGGGGGGCCTTGTTGATCTTCAGGGTAACCTTGTATTTCTCCTTTGCAATTTCCTGGACCTTCTCTTCCATGATCTCCATGTAGTTTTCTGTAATCCATTTCAGGGAAAACTTGTTGGGGCAGCCCAGGTAGAGGGTGTTGTTCTTTGCCTCCAGAAAGGTGATGGGGTCTATCCACAGGGAAAAGCTGTTTTTAGGTAGCTTGCCCTTGACGTGCTCCTTTATTTCATCCCAAAGGGTGATCATAACGGCCTCTTCATTTGAAGGACAGGGTTTATTGAAGATTAAGGATTAGGGCGTGTGGATACTCCGACTTTACAGCGTGCTTAGTACCTGAAGAGCCTGATCCCTGTCAAAGGTGATGAATCGCAGGGTTTAGTTAGGTCCCATCGGGTTCTCGACATGGAGTAACCCATTGAAAAGATAAACCTATATGTCGGTGAGCAGGTAACTTTCAGTTAAGAGGAAAAAAATTGGGAGCGGGGATTTGTCTCTCAATTCAAATGGTTTTACCCTTTTTGTTTTTCGTGCAAAAAAATGTCAACAATAGCTGATCTCTCGTAATCTCTTTTATTCTCTTATTTCTGCCGATTTTCATTTCGTAGGGGTTCATTTTTCGGATGGAGGGGTTTTTTTTCATGGTCTCGTTCCTGGCATGGTTCCCTGCAAAGATCCCCAGATCTTCGCAGGTCAAGGGTCTGTTGCTTTTGGCATTGTATTTGTAATCCCGATGAGATATGGAGGACTGAGAATTTCGAGGAAAAATTTTTTTAATGCGGGTGACACCCTGACATGGGAAAGTTAAGGATCGCTTTGCTGGCAGGGGGCTGGTCCGGGGAGAGGGAGATCTCCCTCAAGAGCGGAGAAGCCGTATACCAGGACCTTGACAAGGGCAAATACCTGGTGACCAGATACGACCCCCGGGAGGATCTTGCCGCAATCATAGAGGAGAGAAGGACCATAGATCTGGCCTTCATATTGCTCCACGGAAAGTTTGGTGAAGACGGGTGCATCCAGGGATTCCTGGACCTTTTGGGCATCCCCTTCATCGGCTCCGGCGTCCTGGCGAGCGCCATGGCTCTGGATAAAAAGGTGGCCAAGGAACGGTTCAGAGCTGCGGGGCTCTGCGTTGCGGAGGACGTCATGCTTTACAGGGATGAGACCTTCTCTTTGGACAAAATCGTCGAGACCTTGGGGCCTTCCATTGTTGTGAAACCCGTGGCTGAAGGATCGAGTTTGGGCATTTCCATCTGTCACTCCAAAGAGGAGTTATTGCTGGGGATAAAAAAGGCCTTCGAATACGACCGGGAGGTCATGGTGGAGAGGTTTGTAAAGGGCCGGGAGATCACGTGTTGCGTCTTGGGGACCCGGGCGACGGAGGCCCTCCCCGTGATCGAGATCTTGCCTAACCCGGAGTACTCCTTTTTCGATTACCAGGCCAAATACAAACCGGGGGCGACAAACGAGATTTGTCCTGCCCCTTTATCGCAGGCCGAAACCTTGAAGGTCCAGTCCTGCGCGAGGATGGCCCACGAGGCCTTGAAATGCAGGGTCTGGAGCAGGACGGATATGATCATGGATGGGGAGGGCGTCACCGTCTTGGAGACGAACACCATTCCGGGCATGACCGAGACGAGCCTGGTCCCGCTCGCAGCCAGGGCGGCGGGGATGTCCCTTTCTATGCTTCTGGACAG
>JAZDGZ010000345.1:0-10603 GCA_043806375.1 Pseudomonadota bacterium
ATGGGAGAATTGGCGTATTTTGAATACAAGAAGGCCTCGGCACAGGGAAGGCCAAAAGAGGCAGAGGCATCTATCCAAAAGGCCTTGAAGTATGATCCAAAAAACTCTACCTATTGTCTTTATGCCTCCCAATTATACTTAAAGAAAAAGGAGTTTGCTATAGCACGTGACTTTATCGAGAGGGCTTTAATCGAATTCAACGGCGATTTAACGAAATGGTCCGTCTTTTATGCACAAGGACTCCTTAATTTTCAAACAGGCAGCCTCTTTGAGGCAAATGAGGCCTTTGAAAAGTCCCTGTATTACAACCCCACTTTTGAGGCGGGGAGGAAAAAACTGGAAGAGGTGAATAAGGTGATTGAGGACCATGACCAGATTGTCATAAAAATAAGGTAACCCTTTGTAAATTAGGGCTTGTACATTTCTTGCAGGGCCTTTTGCATTTCTGATGTATATGTTTATGTACCTGTTGAATTTGTCCCGTTGCTATTTTACTATTAGAGATGATCGCTGACTTTCACCCATCCCATAGATATTGTGTGGATTTTTCGGCCTAGAAAAATAAGTGTTGAAAAATAGGAGATTTTTATTAGAATTGGGATTTGTGGGGATGTAGCTCAGTTGGGAGAGCGGTGCGTTCGCAACGCACAGGTCGTGGGTTCGAGTCCCATCATCTCCACCATTCTTTTTCTTGATCCCCATGGAATCCTAGAAAGATCATGTCATGACTATCCGGACATATTCGGTCAAGGGCACACGGACATGAGGATTAGCGTGTGCCCCATGATTCTTTGAAAATAGTCGACGGCCAATAATGAGTGGAGCCGAATCCTATGGAAAGAAAAGTGACTCTAGAGAGAAAGACAAAAGAGACGGAAATCAAGGTGCGGCTTGACCTTGACGGTAGCGGCCTCTCTGAGATCCAGACAGGGATTCCCTTCATGGACCACATGCTGACCCTAATGGCCGCCCATGGATTCCTGAATCTTTACGTGACAGCCAAGGGAGATACGGAAATAGATGATCACCATACCGTTGAAGATATTGGGATTTGCTTCGGCCAAGCAGTGCGTCAGGCATTAGGAAAAGGCCAGGGCATCAGGCGATATGGTCAATGTGCTCTTCCCATGGATGAGACCCTTTCAAGGGTAGTTATCGATATCTCTAACCGCCCCCTTTTGGCCTACCGCGTTTCCCTCAAAGAGAGCAAGACAGGGAATTTTGATGTAAATTTGGTAAGGGAGTTTTTTCGTGCCTTCGTTCACCACGCCGGCATTACCATGCATATAGATCTCATTTCTGGGGAGGACGCACACCACATTGCCGAATCCATTTTCAAGGCCTTCGGCAGGGCTCTAGATGAGGCTGTGAGCCTCGAAAAAAGATTGGAAGGAGCGATACCCTCCACTAAAGGGCTTTTGTAGAGCCAAAACCTGCCTTACTGAGTGTCGGCGCCATTCACAAAGACCAGTCAAAGATTGCGGAGATTATTCAAAGTGGCCATTCCTCTTGACAAGAAAACTTGCTTGTTGCGGATTTCATTTCTTCTGACTCTCACGCTCTTTAGCGCCTCATGTTTACTCCAAAAACAACCCGCTCCTGAAGAGACAAGGCATGGTTTCGAGATAAAAAGTATCCTTCTGGCAGGGTTCCGCCCCTCCCTCCCGGAAGGGGGCAAAGGAGGCCTGATTCGAAGTCCCCTTTCCGGGGCTGTCTTTATGGCCGAACAGGTCCCTAATGAAGCGGTCGATTACATGACTTCCAACCTGTTGGGCATGCTTTTGAAAAAAGGGGGCCCCAGAATCATCTCACTGGGACAGGCGGAAGGCCTCTTTTCGGCTGTCCAGGCTGCCAACTCGGCTATGGGTGATCTGGAGGTCTTCCAGGAAATCGGAAAGGCCTACTCTGCAGATGCGGTGCTTACTGGTTACGTCTACCGCTGGAGGGAAAGGGAAGGAACGGAGTATGCCGTAAACCGCCCTGCGTCTGTCGCCTTTGATCTATATCTTATCAAGACCGATGACGGGGTTATAATCTGGAAGGAAAGATTTGAAAAGACGCAACAATCACTTAGCGAAAACCTCCTTGATCTAGGGACCTTTCTTAAGGGTAAAGGGAGATGGATGGAGGCGAAGGAACTGGCGGATATCGGGTTGGCTCACCTGATAGAGACATGGTCAGAGGGCGAATATGGGAGAAAGGATTAAGATTTGATCGTTATTCCGGCAATTGATCTCAAGAATGGTCGTTGCGTAAGGCTCAAACAAGGGGACATGGCCAGGCAGACCGTTTACTCCGAGTATCCGGCGAAAATGGCTTTGGAATGGGTAGAAAAGGGCGCTGAGAGACTTCACCTGGTTGATTTGGACGGCGCTGTTGAAGGAAGACCGGTTAATCGGCAGGTTATAAACGATATTGTCAAGGCGGTCCCAATTCCCGTCCAATTGGGAGGAGGGATTAGGGACCTGAGAACCATCGAGGCCTATCTCGACCTCGGCATTCAATGGGTCATTCTCGGGACCATGGCATACAGGAATCCTGATCTTGTCGCCCATGCGTGCAGAGAATTCCCCCGACGGATCATCTTGGGAATAGACACCAAGAGCGGGCAAGTGGCCATTAAGGGGTGGACCGAAGAGGCGGATCTGACGGTCTTCGAGCTGGCAAAAAGATTCGAAGGGGAGGGTATTGAGGCCATCGTTTACACGGACATCCTGCGAGATGGGATGGGTGTTGGGCCGAACATCAAGGCTACGGGAGATCTTGCAAAGAGGGTGAAAGTCCCGGTTATCGCGTCGGGGGGAATTTCAGGGATAAGGGATGTAGAAAACCTGCTGACGGTCTCGCGGTATGGGGTAATGGGTATGATCACCGGCAGAGCGCTTTATGAGGGGACGCTGGATCTGAGAGAGGCCATTAGACTGGCAAAGAGAGAAAAAGTTGAGAAAAATGCTTGACTTATCTGCTGGATTGAATATATTGAAGGTTTAACTAAAAAGGAACGGTTACTGGCGGCCGAACATGTCTCTCGCAATGAAAATAACCGAAGATCTGCCCGCGCAACTGACTGCCGCCGAGATCGAAGAGGTCCTTAGGGAGATCATTACCGAACTTTCAGTCAGCAACCTAAAGGATCTGGGGAAGGTTATGAAAGTGGCGGTAGCAAGAACGGCAGGAAGGGCCCAGGGCAAAGAGGTTAACGAGATAGCCAGGAGACTTCTGGGTTAGTTTGAATGATCAAACAAACGCATCATGTATACGAAATCCCTAAAACACGTTTCATCTTACCCCCTTATGCCTCATGTCCATTAGGGCGAAGTGACGGCTTATCTCTACGGCTCTCAATTGATTTGGAAGTTCTCGAAAACGTGAGCGAGGCTTGGTTTTTCAGCTGAACGCCTTCCTTCTGCGGAGGGGTTATCACTTGTACCTGTAGAATTCTTGCCGGAAAGGGCTGGCCTGTGGCGACTACCAGTCTGGGGTGAGGCCCTAAAGAGATCGCTGAGCCGGGATGAACTCAATGGATTCCTACGAATCTGCCAAAGAAGAAATCAAGAGGAGTGTCGATATCGTAGAACTCATTGGCCAATTCGTCCAGCTTAAAAGGGCAGGTCAGAGTTTCGTGGGTCTTTGTCCTTTTCATTCCGAAAAGGATCCTTCCTTTACCGTGAGCCCTGCAAGGCAGATGTTTCACTGTTTCGGGTGCAAGAAAGGCGGCGATGTCTTTGCTTTTTGGATGAGCTACCACCAAGTCCCCTTTCCCCAGGCAATGAAAGACCTGGCGGATAAATACCATATCTCTTTGCCGGAAAAGGAACTCACACACGCAGAAAAAGGCGAGTCAGCGTTACGGAAGTCCCTCATATCCCTGAACAGGATGGCGGCCGATTTCTATCACGACATCCTGATAAAATCGGAAAGAGGAAGGCCGGGTAGAGAGTACCTCAAGAAACGGGCGCTTACTGAGGAGATCATCACCGAGTTCAAACTTGGATATGCACCGGATCGATGGGACACCTTGACGGCCTTCCTGAATGCCAAGAGGGAGGATCTCGACAAAGCCGCTCAATGCGGGTTGATCATTCAGAAAAAGACCGGGGGCTATTATGATCGTTTCCGCGGCCGAATCATCTTCCCCATCTTCAATTTGAAGCAGGAGGTCGTTGGTTTTGGCGGGAGAGTGCTGGATGATGCCTTACCCAAGTACCTGAATACCCCCGAAACCCCTCTCTTTCAGAAAGGGGGGCTGCTTTACGGATTGCATGCCTCCTACACCCCTGTCAGACAGAGCGGTCGAGCCGTCATAGTGGAAGGCTATACTGACGTTCTGGCATTAAGAAGGCATGGATTTCATGAGGCCGTTGCCACCCTCGGGACAGCGCTTACCCGAACCCATATTAGAAGACTCAAAGGATACGCGCAGGAGGCCGTGGTCGTCTTTGACTCCGACGTTGCCGGCAAGACGGCCGCTCTGAAGAGCCTCTCCTTTTTCTTGGATGAGGGGCTGCCTTCAAGGGTTCTGGTCCTGCCGGAGGGAGAAGATCCGGACAGTTTTGTCAACAAGAACGGGCTGCCCGCCTTTTTGAACCTGCTTGACAGGTCCATACCCATGTTTGATTTCCACCTTGACCTAAAACTGTCTGAAGCGGGGGAGGTGGTGGAACGTAAGGTCAACGCATTAAGAGAGATGCTCCCCATCTTATCAGAGCTAAGGGATAGCGCCCAGCGTTCACTCTACGTTAGGCGACTGTCAGAAAAGTCCGGTATTCCTGAATCGACAGTTCTGGGGGAGCTAAGGAAATGGCAGACGAAATGTTCCTCGAAAAGCGAGGATGGCGAACTCAGAGAGAGTCTTTCATCCTCAAAGGCTCAAGAACTGGAAGGAATCGACAACCATTATATGCTGAATCTCTTGATCCACTTGCCGCTGACCATTGACCGATTAGTGACGCATGATTGCAGGATTTTGCTATCCGACCCTTCGACTGTTGAGATTTTTGATGCCGCGGTTTCGAGCTATAACCAGCAAGGGCAAATCACAACTTCAAGTATCATGGAAAGGATAAAAAGTGAACCTGCCAAAGAAATATTCAGGGAGGCTATGCTCAAACCCCCTATTTTTCCGGATGACAAGGTAGAGCAGGTCTTGAGCGGGTTCGAATACAAGGTTCGTCAAAAAAAGATGGCCGAGCCGAGTGCAAAGGCCAGAGAAAAGCTTAATTTAGATGAATTGAATAAGATTCTGAAACTAAAGAAAATGAGTCAAAGCAAAGTCATATGATAGTTTGAAACTCTCGGGAGGAAACGTAATGGCCAACAATTCTGACATGGTGAGTTTAAAGCGATTGATCGATATGGGCAAAGATAAAGGCTATATCACCTATGAAGAGCTGAATGACGATCTGCCCGACGACGTCGTCTCCTCTGAATATATAGATGATCTCATGATGATGTTTGAGGAGCTGGATATCATGGTCATCGACGAAGCGGCCAAGGAAGAAATCCAGAAATCCAAAAAGCTCAAGAAAAGACAGGAAAAGGCTGTCGAAAAAGAGAATTACCGGGCAGAGGTTTCAGACGTAGCCACAAAGGTCTCTGACCCCGTTAAAATGTATCTGAAAGAGATGGGGTGCATCTCCCTCCTCACTCGAGAGGGGGAGGTGGAAATAGCCAAACGGATTGAGGAAGGAGAAAGGCAGGCCCTTAGCGCCCTCCTGAGGTGTTGTGTCGGTATTGAATATATCATTGAGTTGGGGGAAAACCTTAAAAACGGTGAAATCAAACTAAAAGATGTGATTAATGATCTGGATGATGAAGATAGCCATACACAGATTGGCGAACGGAGGGAATCCATCATCATCCTCATGGCAGAGATAGAATCCCATTACGGAGAAAGCTGCGTTCTGAAACAAGGCCTCACGAAAAAAGGGTGTACTGCAGCCAAGAAGAAAAAGATTAGCGCAAAGATAGACGAACTCAAGGAAAAAATCGGGGAATTGATAAGTTCATTCAAGCTGGAAAAGACCCAGCTTGACCATATGGTCGAAAGACTTCGAGATATCGTAGCCCAAATCGATGAAGCGGAAAGCGATATTGAAGAATGTATGCTGGCAGTTGGTGGCAAACCGATATCCTATTTGAAGAGATGCGTCAGTCAGATACCTAAGTCGGCAAGCGACAAACAGGTTGTCACGTCTCTGAAGATGAAAAAATCCGAGATTATGGCCCTTAAAGCTAAGGTTGACGATGCCCAGAAAATCATTAAAGAGGTTAAAGAACGCACCAATATGGGAAAGAGGGAGCTGAAGGAGGCTTTGAGGGTCGTGGAAGACAGGCTAGAAAAATCCAAGAGGGCCAAGAGCGAACTGATAGAAGCCAACCTCAGACTGGTCGTCAGCATTGCCAAGAAATATACCAATAGAGGTCTGCAATTCCTGGATCTGATCCAGGAGGGCAATATAGGCCTGATGAAGGCCGTGGACAAATTTGAATATCAGAGGGGTTACAAATTCAGCACCTATGCCACATGGTGGATTAGGCAGGCCATAACCAGGGCCATTGCCGATCAGGCGAGAACGATTCGCATCCCCGTTCATATGATTGAGACCATTAACAAACTCATACGAACCTCAAGATATCTTGTGCAGGAACACGGCCGTGAACCCACACCCGAGGAGATTGCTGAAAAGATGGAGTTTCCGCTGGAAAAGGTCAGGAAGGTTTTGAAGATAGCCAAAGAGCCTATTTCTCTGGAGACCCCCATTGGAGAAGAAGAGGACAGCCATTTGGGTGATTTTATAGAAGACAAGAAAATTATTTCACCGGGCGATGCGGTTATTAACCATAACCTGGGGGAACAGACGAGAAAGGTCCTTACCACCTTGACGCCGAGGGAGGAAAAGGTGCTCCGAATGAGGTTCGGCATTGGGGAAAAGTCCGATCATACCTTGGAGGAAGTGGGGCGGGATTTTAATGTAACGCGAGAGAGGATAAGGCAAATAGAAGCCAAGGCTCTCCGGAAGTTGAGACACCCCAGTAGAAGCAAAAAGCTGAAAAGCTTTATTGAACAATAAAAAAGCACTCTGAGGGATTTGAATTTCCCTTGACAAATCACAAATCAGTTTGCATCCTAATAAGCGTTTAGTGGAATTGTTTAACAGGGCCCATAGCTCAGCTGGAAGAGCCACCGGCTCATAACCGGAAGGTCCCTGGTTCGAACCCAGGTGGGCCCACCAAAGAGTATATTTTAGAGATGGCCATACGAGAGCTTTTAACAAAGACCTATTTCAAACAGAAGACCTGACCGATTCAAAGGGCGCACCGTGTGACGATGCGCCCTTTTCATTGGGACCTTCAGTTCCTCTGGCTGAAACGGTCTTTTTTCCCCTGAGCCACAGGGAAGGAGGAGACCATCCTTTCTCGAATCGACATCCTTTTCCGGCCCAAGCGTTTTTGCATGAAGTCAAGAGCAGCCGTGACCCGAGGTAAGACAGATGGTGCCCAGACTACAAGACGTTCTTGATGTTCTGGAAGAAGTGGCACCCTCACGGCTCGCCGAAGATTGGGATAACCCTGGGTTGCAGGTTGGTGATCCTTCTCAGGAAATCAGAAAGATACTCATTGCTCTTGATCCGACGCTCAAGGCTCTCAGGCAGGCAGTAAGCGGAGGTTCGCAGCTCTTATTGACTCACCATCCGCTGATTTTCAGGCCCTTGTCATGTTTAGATCGTAAGATCTACCCAGGGAATGTCATTTTCGAGGCCGTCAAAGAAGGAATCTCGGTCGTAGCGGCTCATACCAATTTGGATGTCGCACCCGGCGGCATTAATGACATGTTGGCGAGTCTCTTCAATCTTGAGCAGGTGGAGGTTCTGGAAAAAAAGGAGGATCACAAAATCACCGGTGCGGGTTTGGGGAGGATAGGCAACCTGCAACAACCCATGACGCTGCTCGCCGTCATGGAAACCGCAAAGACGCTCCTTGGCACCCAGAATGTCAGGGGCCTTGGGGGCAAGAACCTGAAGATCAGGCGCGTAGCGGTGGTGGGAGGAACCGGGGGTGGTATGGCGGCCGCTGCTTCCAGGATGGGGGCTGATCTCCTCCTGACAGGAGACATAAGCCACCACGAAGCCTTGGAGGCTCAAAACCATGAATTGGCTTTGATTGACGGAGGTCATTTCTATACCGAAAAGGCGGCCCTTAGACCCATCAAGGATCGATTCGAGATCATGATGCAAGAGCTTGGCTGGGACGTCCTGGTGGAGATCTTCGAAGATGAAAATGCCCCCATGTGACAGGCGTAACAGCCGAACCCGTTAAGAATTTCGCTTCGCCCGAATTCAAGCGAGGCTTTTTTGGGGCTTGAGCCACTGAGGGGATCTAACCCAAGGGCCCCGTGTTCTGAGACCAGCGAAGGGATGTCCATACTTAAACCGACGACCCGAGGACGAGGGTAAAACTTGATCCGAGGTACCAATGAAAGGCAAAGACTTTGAAAGATAAAATTAGGCTACTGATACAACTCCAAGATTGTGACAACAGGATCCAAGAAAAAATGAAACAGAAAGGGCATGGCCCACTGAGAATCCAGAAACTGAAGGATGAATTGGATGCGGTCCAGTCCCGGTTCCAGAAAGACCGAGAAACCCTTGACGGACTCAAAAAAGAGAGACGCAAGATCGAGCTTGAGATTCAAGATCTTGAGAATAGGATTCAAAAGAGCACTATTAAGCTATCCAACATAAAGTCGAACAAGGAATATGGTGCTGCCCTGAAGGAGATTGAAGAGGCTAAGAAGGCCAAATTCATCATAGAAGACAAAGTCATCCAGGCTATGGAAGAAATTGAGGAAATGGAAAGAACGACTGCTGAGTATAAAAAATTGGAACCAGAGGCCTTAGCCAACTTTGAAAGGGGTAAAGAGGAGATCGAAAGGGAGCTCCTAGGTTTGGAGCAGGAGCTTGAAATCCTTCAGAAAAAGCGGAATAAGATGATAAACACCATCGACAAGGAGGTTTTGAAGAGATATCTCTTTCTGAAGGACCGCAAAGGGGGACGGGCCATTGCTTCGGTGATCGCTGGTGTTTGCCAGACATGTCACATGGAAATCCCTCCCCAGAAGTTCAACGAACTCATAAGGTGTGATTCCCTTATGGCATGCCCCCACTGCAATCGCATTGTGTATTGGGGCGAAGACAAGCATTTTCTTTAAGAAGGAAACCTGCTACCATATTTCATGTTAGAGTAGGACAAATGACCGCTGCTTTGCCGCATGGCAGAGGGGAGGAAAGTCCGGGCTCCATAGGACAGGGTGCTGGGTAACCCCCAGTCCTGGCGACAGGAAGGAAAGTGCCACAGAAAGGAAACCGCCCTGATGGATATCTCAGATATCCGCCGGGGTAAGGGTGAAAGGGTGAGGTAAGAGCTCACCAGTCCCATCGGTGACGATGGGAGCTAGGCAAACCCCACCAGGAGCAAGACCAAATAGGGGAGCGATTGAGGGTTGTCCGCCTGAGTTCCCGGGTAGGTCGCACGATCTCGATGGCAACATCGAGGCTAGATGAATGGTCATTGTCCCGCGGCGGGTGACCGCCTCGGGAAACAGAACCCGGCTTACGGCCTGCTCTAACATCCATTCCTTATGAGAACTCCCGTAACATCCAAGCCTCACCGTGACGACGGGCGTGAGCGCTTTCCTCAGGGTGCCATCCTCATCATCGGGGCTGGCCATTTTGGATTGAGAGCCTCACGGATCTTGAGTTCCCATTCGTCTGCACCCATATGGATCGTGGACAAGGATATAGACCGTCTCACGAAGCTGAACGGGCCTCGCATTGAAAGAATCCTATGTGAAGGCGCCGATTTCTTAGTGACCCATTTTCATCGTCTGGCGCCTTCAACGACCATCGTTCCGGCTATCCCTCTACATCTTGCCTTTGAGTGGTTAAAGCAGTACCTGGATAATGACTTCCGGATAAGGCAGGTGGCCGTTCCTGACGGGATTGAACAGCACGTGCCTCACGCATGGAGCGGACCGGAAGGATCGAAATTGATCAGTTACGCCGATTTCCGTTGTCCCGATGACTGCCCGGAGCCTGCTGACTACTGTACGATGACCGGAAAAAGGAGAGGGCTGCCCCTCCACGAGTTACTGACCCGTTTGGACCTGCCCGGGCATCGTGCCCATATCTTAAGAAGTCATCAATTGGCGCCTGGCGTTGGAGGCTACCCTGTAGCGGACTTGCTGGGACTGATGAATCAGGTTACACGGAAAGGGCAAGGGACGTGGCTGGTAGGTACGGCCTGCAGGTGCCATGGCATTGTTACAGCCATGCAAATACATAGAACGAGCCAGGGGAAATCACGAACAGGGTCTAGCAGCCTGCTAGAGCGTCCTCATGAATCCGGCTATCACCTGCTGGCCCAAGCCTCCCAGAATCTGGAAACAAAGAAGGGCGACGATCGGCGAAATGTCCAGACCTCCCAGAGTCGGAACGAACCGGCGAAAGGGGATCAAAACGGGTTCGCTGATCCCATAAATGGTTTGCACCACCGGATTGGAAGGATCAGGGCTGACCCACGACAGCAGGGCCGCGATGATAAT
>JAZDGZ010000346.1:0-9212 GCA_043806375.1 Pseudomonadota bacterium
GAGGAAGAGCACGTATTTGTCTCCTTTTTCAATCCGGAGCGATCGCTTGGCATCGCCGCGGGCGCCGGAAAAGGGAGGATTTTCCAGGATGTAGTCAAACTCCAGTTCGTCCCATTTGTCCTCGCTGCCGCAGATGGAGTCGCGTTGAATCATGGGAGACTCATCAAAGCCGTGAAGCACGGCGTTCATGGCGGCCATGCGCAGGATATCCTGGTCGCCGTCGAACCCGTGGAAGGCGCTTTTCTGCAGGAAATCCCACTGGGCACGGGTGAGCTTGTCCCCTATGCCGATCTTTCGGGGCAGGCCGTCCGGAGCGACCTTTTCGCGGATGAATTCAGGGCTGCTGTTAGCAAGCAGGATATGTTCGTAAGCGGCGATGAGGAACCCGCCGCTGCCGCATGCCGGGTCGCAAATGGTACCGCCGATCTGGGGATCGACCATCTGGACGATGACACGGATCAGGTGGCGGGGGGTGCGGAACTGAGCCGCTTTTTTCTGGCCGCCCAGCTCGCTGGCCAGGTATTCGAAAAGATCGCCCTTTACATCGGCGTCAATGCCCAGAAAAGAAATGGGCGCCATGATGTCCACAGCGCGGCGCAGGGCCGCACCCGATGGGATAACAACCGACGCGTTCCGGAACACGGCCCTCGCCCCCTGGGAAAGCCTTGGATGGCGCGCAAGCAGGGGCAGGGAGTCGCGCAGGGTCCGCAGCATGCGCTCGTTGTCCGGGTCCGAGGTCAGGACGCTCCACCGCAAGGAGTCGAAATCGAGTTCCTTGCCGTCAGCCTTGAATTTTCCAAAAAGGGCGCGATGGTTGCCGTTGCCCGCCTCCTTCTGCTCATGGTCCATCTCCTCCAGCATTTTGAGAAAAAGCAGGTAGGAAATCTGCGTGACATACGTAATGGGGTTCGTAACGTTATTGTCCCACATCACCTTGCAAAGGGATTTAAGAGTGTTCTGTATCTGGGCGCTGTCCATGGGTAATCCTATTTTAACCACAGATGAACACGGATAATTCACTTGTCTTTATCGGTGCTTATCCGTGTGCATCTGTGGTTCCGGTTTCTTGAAATATCTTTCCCGCCACAATCCGCTTGACCTGAACCCTGGGGGTACCGAAGTTGATCAACAGACAGAGGTTAAGGCCAGTGGCTTTCAAATAGTTCAGACATTGGGCAAAATGAATTTGGTCCAGAGCCTTGACGGCTTTCAGTTCAACAAGCACGGACTTTTCAACCAACAAGTCAGCCACATAATCACCAACCACCACGCCATCATAGAAAACTTGAATGGGGCTCTGTTGTTCAACTGCCAGTCCGACCTTCCGCAGGTCATGCGCTAATGCATTCTCATACACTTTTTCCAAAAACCCATTACCGAGCGTATTCGACACCTGGTAGGCGCATCCGATCACCCGTTCGCTGACCTTGTTGAGTTCGTCCCGGCCAGTTTGCTTACTAAAGTCATTTCCGCAAGCTGTGTTCATCTGTGTCTATCCGTGGTTCCATTATGCGGCCAGCAGGACATTCAGTTCATCCACCATTTGCAGAAGCCGTTCCTTGCCGAAGAGCTGCTCCATGCGCGTCAGCCCACCCCAAAGGGAGAAAGGGGGCTGACTGAAAAGGCGCATGGTGATTTCCTCGCCAGTCATCACCCTGGCCTCCAGCAGGCGGAGCATCCGGGCCTGTGCCGGGTTGATGCTGCTCGAATGCTCGGCGACCCAGGAGTTGAACGCCTTTTTGATGCGCTCTTCACGCGTTGGTAAGCGGGTGAGCCCTAATGCCGCCCGTATGAAATCCGAAAGCGAACCTGTAGGCTGCTCAAAGGCCCGGCGCAAGGATTCCTCGTTGAAGTAATACCGGGGTGAGTTGACTCTTTGGGCAAGGCGTTCCCACTCTTCGCCGGTCAGTTCCTCGCCGCGAAATATTTTTTCCACGGCCGGATCTGTTCGCCTTAATTCAACCACCTTCTCTTCCCATTTTTCACGATAGGCCTTCCGATCGATGGCAAGCCCTTCGGGCCCGACCAGAATGACCTCCCGGGCGCGGATTTCGTCATAGAGCGAGCCCTCTGCAATCACAAGGAATTCCGGACGGGCCTCGGGGTAAGGTTCGGGCTCATGCCTATCGGCAGGCAGGGTCTCTTCGTCGGTATCATCCGTCATGTCAGGCCTTGCATCCGGTGCAGCGCCCACCGGTCTCGGCTTATGATAGGCTTCTCCCGGATCGTTGAAACGCTTCGAGTTGCCTACAAAATCATAAATGATGAAGTCGGTCTTGCCGATGCGGGGGCACAAGCGGCTGCCGCGGCCGCGCATCTGGACGTATTTGATGGCCGACAGGGTGGGCCGCAGCATGACCAAGTTTTCCACTTCTTTGTGGTCATAGCCCGTGTCGAGCATGTCCACGGACACGGCTACTGCAGGAAGCGGATCATATTTGAACTGGTCGATAACTGGCTTGGGGTTGCCGTTGTTGCTGTAGCAAGTGATCTTCTTCGCGTAATCCTGCCTGACCTGGGAGGGGGAGCGATTGACTTGGCGTGCGGTTCGCAGGCAGTCTTCGTCGGTTAAGAGCCTGTTGAAAAGCCGCACCAAAATCGCCGCCTGTTTCTCGGAAACCGCAAAGAGGATCGTTTTTCTCGGACGCACCTTAGCCCTTTCGGCATCCGCCATGTAGTATTCCTGGATAATCGTTTTGAGGCGGTCTTCGGACTCCACATCGCGACCCCAGGCCCCGGGCCTGATTTCCTCCCCTTCCCATTCAGCCCCTTCGTACGTGAGGACGCTTTCAGCGTGGTAGATCCGGTAGCTTGCCAAATAGCGGTCGTTAATCGCGCGCTGGATGCCGTATTCGAATGTGGGGCTTCCTATCCTCTTCGCAGCGTTCCAGCAATCAAAAAAGATGTAAGTATTACGCACAAGGCGGCGCTCGTGTTCGCTGACCCAACGAAGTTCACCGGGATTGGGCGTAGCAGTCAATCCGATGTGGATGGCGTCGAAATGGCCGAGTGTGGCGCGATGGGTGTTATAGATGGACCTGTGACATTCGTCCGTCACCACCAGATCAAAATAGGCGTGGCCGAAACCACCCGCTCCAATCTGCCCGGCAATGGTATCCAAGGTCCCGACGACGATCTGGCCTTCGAGGCTTCGTTTCCCCCCATACAGGATGACGGCGGGCCAGTCGCGCAGGTAATCGTCAAAGGTTTCCTTGGCCTGTTTGCCGAGTTCGATCCGATCGACAAGGAAAAGCACCCGGGAGATGAGGGCCGCCTGAAACCAGCGTTTCATGAGCATGGCTATGGTGAGGGTCTTGCCCGTGCCTGTCGCCATCTCAAAAAGCATGCGACGGCGCCCAGCGACAAGCGCAGCATCTGCCCTCTTCAAGCATTTGAGCTGATAAGGACGAGTTTCAACATCTTCCCCCTTGAAGGTAAATCGATCGGGATAGGGAATGCCAGCCACGGAATCCTGGAGAGAGCCCTTCCGATGAATCTTGATGTTGGCCCGGCGCTCCAGGTCGGCTTGGGAGGGCATCCCCATGATGGGCCGGGCGTCGCCGTCCGTGTAATCCCAAAAATAATGCTCCTGCCCGTTGCTCAAGATGACAAAGGGCGCGCCGAGGGATTGGGCATAGTTGAGCGCCTGTTCCTTGGCCGTGTAGGGATCAACGGCGAACCGTTTGGCCTCGATCACGGCAACTGGCCGAGTCCTGGAGTCCTTCAGCAGATAATCCGCCCGTCCGTCCGAAGACGCTTCTTCGGTCGAAACCTGGGCCTTGTTTGTGATGGTCCAGCCAGCCGATTCAAGCAGTTTATCGATCACCATTCTGGCGTCGGCTTCGGTGCTCATCAGGAACTATGCCTTTTTGGTCAAAATGTCTCTGAGCTTTGTCTACGTCCTGATAACTAACTGTAAAAAGGGTAAGTCCCCTGCCACTTGGGGGGCTTATCCGCTATATCGATGCGAGTCACGTGGGATTTTACAGCGTCCAGTGTGGGTTCCTGAACGAAATCATTAAAAGTAACAAACAGATACTGTTTAAATGGGTTGTCAACTCCGACAGCGAAGGCAGTAAGCTCAAAGCAATATTCTCCTGGTGTGAGGGTCTCAGGTTGGATGCGGTTGCTTGAATAGTAAGTGAACAGAACTTGTCCATCCCTTTTCTCCTTGCTGAAGCTCGCGATAGTGAAAAGGTACGGTATTTTTGAGACAAGATCCCTCCCCATCTCTCGCTCGAGATCCCACGCTGAGATTGGAATGACCCACTTCAGGGGTAGAGGTATCCAAGGTTTTGCAAGGCGCCAGATTCCGTCCTGATCTTTTCTGTAGAGGTTTGTCAAATGAACTTGGCTCTTGAAAGCGGTTTCCTTCCCATCATTGAGGATATGGCAGACCACAAATAGTCCCTTGTACTCCTCCGGACCAGCTATTCCGGGGACAGTACCCATTAGTTTTATGAGGTGGGGCTCTTCGGGTTCGTGAAGTGCGATTTGAAACTTGGGACGTCGAAGTATACTGCGAAGGTCTTGGTGCCAGAGCGCAACGACCACAGCCCCGAAAGTGCCTATGGCGGTCAGAGCTGTCAACACCGGGATCCCGAGGCTTTTTGCGGCGGTTGTGATAATAAGCGCAGCCAAGACAAAGCCAATTAGAATAGCGATGGGTTCACTTAAGAACATTTGTAATACCGATTACTAAAACAGTTTCTTGGAAGCGACCCAACCAAGCCTAACAATCCCCCTATTTTTGAACCCTTGCGAGATCGCTTCGGTCGTTTTACGCCCTCGCGATGACATTACGACACAGTCTCCAAGGGAGGAGAATTAAAGCGATGCCATCCGGCTCCTGCCAAAAGGACACGGGCTTTTTGGTATGTTTTTATAAAATAACTTGAATTTACCATAAACTTAGGTATTTAGCTTTAATTAAGCATCCTTCAGCTCTTGGGAAGGATCAGGACCTCCACCTTTCCCTCGAGGGCCCTCTTGAAGCGAACCGCATCCGCCTCTTCGCCCACAATGGCCCCGTAGTGCATGGGGATCGCCAGCTTTGGTTTGATGGCCAACGCCGCTTTGACCGCCTGCTCTGATGTCATGACATAGGTGCCGGATACGGGGAGGAGGGCGATATCGACCTTAAGGTCCTTCATCTCCGGAATGAAGTCCGCATCCCCCGCGTGGTAGACCCTGACCTCCTCCATCTCGATGACAAAACCCAGCCAGCCGTTTTTCTTCGGGTGAAAATCCTTGTCCGTATTGTATGACGGCACCGCCTCGACCTTGACCTCATCCAGGGTGACCGATTCTCCGGGTTTCAGGACCCTCACGTCCCCTTTCAGCTTCTTGGCCGAGTCCTTCTCCGTGATGATGACCGTTCCGGCCTGTTGGATCTTTGCCACGTCTTCGGGCGAGCAATGATCAAAGTGCTCATGACTGATCAGGATGACGTCCGCCTTAGGACCCCCGGAAATCTTGAAGGGGTCGATATAGACGGTCTTTACCCCGTCGATCCTGAAACCATCGTGTCCAAGCCAAGAGATATTCTTTGCCATGTCCTGAACCATGATACCCTCCTATAAAGCCTCAATAATGATCTTGTGGTCCACCAGGGAAAGGGCTTTGACCCTCCCCTTGACCTCCTTCTCTTCCCCGAAGAGGCTGACGACTCTGACCTGATCTTTCCGGCACTCCAGGAGGTCGACGCTCTCCAGGAGCAGTTCCTCCTTGCCGTCCTTCAATAAATAGGCTGCCGCTTCACACATGACCTAGCATCTCCTTTATGATCCCCAAGATCTGTTCCACCAGATGGGGCAGGGGCTCCCCTGTGACGCCCACAAGCCTGACCTTCTCCTGGGTCAGGGGGATCAGAATCTTCCTGGCGTCACTCGAGCAGACGGCCTCGGCCATCCCGGGCGTCACTTCTCCCATCATGGCATTGGGCATGAGGATGGCCAGGGGTCCGATGATGAGGTCCGCCCTGCGGCTCGTCTGAACGATCGCGTTTTCCCCGGTCGCCCCCTTGTTGGCCCCGGCCTTCATCATGCGAGAGGTGGCGATGGAGTTCGTCCCAAGGGCGAGAATCTCCGCCTTTTCGCCCAGAAGGCCCCTGAGGCCTTTGATGACCGTCGAACCGATCCCTCCCCCTTGCCCGTCCATGACCATGATAACCATAACTCTACCTCAGACATTTTCCAATAGAAACCAGATTTGGATTGCAACGCCCGCCATATGCCTGTATTTTTACGGCGGTGCGGTTACACCCCCACGGTGATGGATTTCATAGACCGCATCATTCTTGTCAAAAACCATCTTACACCCGGCCGGGGCGTCGTCTGGATGCCGGGATAAAAGCTCCTTTGACTCCCTTTGAACCTTGAGCGGGCCACAGGCTATGGACCAACCGCACGGATCTTACATCATCTTGACGCTCTGCGTCGGGGCCTCCTTTCTGGTCGGCTCCCTTCCCTTTGGCAAACTGATCGCTCAAAGGGTCGGGCGCATCGATATCACCCGGAAAGGGAGTGGGAATATGGGCGCCACGAACGTGGCCAGGGAACTCGGACTCGGATGGGGGATACTGACCCTCCTCCTCGATCTCCTCAAAGGATTCGTGCCCCTCGCCCTCTATGCCCTCTTTTATTCCAATTCCGATCTTGAACTCGCCGTCCTAGGACTTTCCGCCCTCCTGGGCCATCAGTTCTCCATTTTTGCCGGATTTCGGGGGGGAAAAGGGGTCGCCACCTCACTGGGCATCTTTCTCGCCCTCGCCCCAGCCCAGGCCCTTGTGGCCGTCGCCTTCTTCATGGCGACCGTCTTGGTCACGGATTTCGTATCCCTCGGCTCGATCCTCTCCGCCCTCCTCATCCCGATCCTCTTCATCCTTTCAGGAAAGTCGGGGGTCCTCATCGTGACGGCACTCCTCATGGCGGCCCTCATCTGTTTTCGACATAAGGACAACATTCGGCGACTCATCAAGGGAGAGGAGAGGACATGGCGCCGAAAGGAACCTAAGTAAGGATCTCCAGGAGCCGGTCGAGCTCCTCGTCTGAATAGAAAAAGATGACGATACTTCCCTGCCTTCCCCGTTTCTTTATATCGACTTTTGTTCCCAGGGATCTCTTCAGGTTTTCGGCCAGGGACCGCATGTAATGGTCCTCTTCAGCGCTCCTCTTTTTTCCATGGGGCGCCGGCCGCTCCCTTCGCCGTACGAGGTCTTCCACCTGGCGCACGGAGAGCCCCTTTCTCAGGATCTCATCCCTGATCGCCGTCTGATCCTCTTGGCCCTTTAGGCCGGCCAGGACCCTCGCGTGTCCCATGGTCAGGCGATTGTCGATCAGATCCTTCTGGATGATCTGGGGAAGCTTCAGAAGCCTCAGCATATTGGTGATGGTGGTGCGGTCTTTCCCCAGTTTCTTTGCAAGGGTCTCCTGGGTCATGCTGCTGTCGTCCAGCCATCGGTTGTACGCCAGGGCCTCCTCTATGGGATTGAGGTCCTTTCTATGGATATTCTCGATCAGGGCGAGTTCCAGGGATTCCATGGGCGATATCTCCCGCACCACCACCGGAACCCTCCGAATCCCGGCCTTCTGGGCAGCCCGCCAACGCCGTTCCCCTGCGATGAGCTGATAGCCTTTTTCGGTCTTGGTCACCAGGAGGGGGGTGATCACCCCCTTCTCCTTGACGGACTCGACCAGTTCCTCCAGCTCCCGGTCGTCGAAACTCATCCGGGGCTGATAAGGGTTCGGTTCGATCGCTTCTATGGGACACTGAAAAAACCCCTCGTCCACCACGGCCGCATGATCCGCGTCCGGGATGAGGGCCGATAATCCCTTTCCTAGGGCCTTGCGCTTAGCCATGATTTCATGCTCCCTTACCCATCAGTTCCCTGGCCAATGCGAGATAACCCTGGGCCCCGCTTGACTTGATGTCGTATAAAAGCACCGGCTTTCCGTGGCTGGGGGCCTCGCTCAGCCGGACATTTCGTGGAATCACCGTCTTGAATACCCCTTCCTTGAAGTGTTCTCGAACCTCTTCAGCCACCTGCAGGCAAAGGTTGTTACGGGAATCATACATGGTCAACAGGATCCCTGCGAGTTCCAGCGAAGGATTGAGGCTGTTCTTAACGGCCTTCACCGTCTTCAATAGCTGGCTCAACCCTTCCAAGGCATAATACTCGCATTGAAGGGGGACCAAGACCGAATCCGCCGCCGTGAGAGCGTTGAGGGTCATAAATCCCAGAGAGGGGGGACAATCTACAAAGATATAGTCGTACCGATTCTTCAGGGGCATCAGTCTCTTTTTCAGGCGGTACTCCCTTTCATCGACCGAGACCATCTCGACCTCTATGCCTATGAGATCCGAGCTGGACCCTATCAGGTCCAGTCGGGGAAGAGACGTCTTGGTGATCGCCTCTTCCTCGGCGGCAGGACCCAAGATGAACTCATAAAGCCCGCCCTTCAATTCGAGCCTGTCGATGCCCAGACCCGTGGTGGCGTTGCCTTGGGGATCGCAGTCTACGAGAAGGCAGGTCCTGTCGGCCACCGCCAGAGAGGCCGATAGATTGATGGCCGTCGTGGTCTTGCCCACCCCCCCCTTCTGGTTTGCAATAGCGATAATGAGGCCCATGAAATAACGTGAAGCTCCCCTTCCTCTTGTCCTTCGCCTACCACAATCGCTCTGAATTGAAAAGAAAAATTCCCATGTTTCACGTGGAACATCAGGAATTTCCGGGTCCCCCTCAAGGGGGAGGGCGGCGATAGCATGAACCAGCGTCGCCCGCCCCTGTCCGGCGGGCAGGCTGCAAAGGCCGTCGCGCCCACGCATTAGCCCACAAAACCGATCAATGAAGCCAACTTTATACAGCTTAATCGCCTTTTGTGAAACAATACCTCAATTTCACTAAGGCACGCCCGGCGGTTTTACTTCAGGGAGAACGGCTTGGAGAGCCCTTTATCTTGGAAGGGTCAGCGGACTACTCTGTTTCCATCCGGAAAGGGCATTGAAAAAGAACCTTCATTTCTGATGGGCGCTACTTAGCTCCAGCCTCCTCAAGGGAGAGTTCTATCAGTCTGTCCAGAAGCATAGAAAGGGACATCCCCGCCGCCCTGGCTGCGAGCGGGACCAGGCTCGTCTCGGTCATGCCCGGAATGGTGTTCGTCTCCAAGACGGTGACGCCCTCCCCATCCATGATCATATCCGTCCTGCTCCAG
>JAZDGZ010000347.1:0-3307 GCA_043806375.1 Pseudomonadota bacterium
GGAGATAACCGATGCGGGAGACACCGAGCTGAAGGTCACTGACGAAACGGTCAAGAGGTCAAGAAAGAAAAGGTTTTACCAGGCCTGGGGAATCATTCTGGTCTCAACGGCTATCGGTTTTCTGGGGGGATTCCTCTTTAGTACCTTCTCACTCTTTATGGGCTTTGCTTTAATCTTTGGAAAAAGAACCAGAAGGAACAGATTGAAAAATTTGGTCACCGCTGCAGCGATGACTGCACTTATCTACCTCATATTCGAGTGGATGATGGGGGTTCCTCTTCTGGAAGGGATTTTCTCGTAGCTTGTTCCATACGAGGAGGGCGTTTCATTGGACAGCATAGCTCAGGCCATCACGTTCGTTTTTGAATGGCAGAACCTCGCCGCTCTCATTGCGGGCATGTTCTATGGGATTGTTATCGGAGTGCTTCCAGGGTTGGGTCCTTCCGCAGGGATGGCCCTGGCGCTCCCGTTGGTCTTAAAATGGCATCCTGCCACGGCCCTTATCTTTATGGGCGCCCTTTATAGGTGCAGCAATTACGGCGGTTCCATCACAGCCATTTTGGTAAACACCCCCGGGGATGCATCGAATGCTGCGACGATCCTGGACGGCTATCCGATGTGTGAGAAGGGAAAGGGGGGGGTTGCTCTGGCCATCAGCGCCACTGCGGCCATGGTGGGAGGAACCCTCGGGATGATCTGCCTCATTTTTTTTGCCCCACTTCTCGCCAATTTTGCCTTACGATTCGGACCGGCGGAATACTTCTTTACGGCTCTGCTTGCCCTATCGATTATTGCCGCCGTGGTCCAGGGTGCAACGATCAAGGGGCTCATTGCGGCCGGGCTGGGCCTGATGCTTTCGACCTTTGGATTTGATGTAATCACAGGGCATCTTCGCTTCACCTTCGGCTGGACTCCTATTGAGGACGGGGTTCCCTTGATCCAAGCGCTGGTAGGGCTCTTCGCCGTAACCCAGGCCCTGGTTCTTGCTGAGAGCGCCCAGCCCATTTCGAAGATCGGCAGACTCGCAGGAGGGTTCTGGGAAGGAGTGATCACTTGTTTTCGTCACCCTTATACCCTCCTCCGTGCCGTTGCTATAGGCCTCTTTGTCGGCGTCCTTCCCGCGGTGGGGCAGAGTTCAGCCGGTCTCCTGGCATGGGCAGAGGCGAAAAGGGAATCGAAACACCCCGAAACTTTTGGCCGGGGAGAACCCGAGGGCGTCATCTCATCGGAGACCGCCACCAACGCCTGTATGCCGGGGGATCTGGTCTGCACGATCGCTTTGGGCATTCCAGGAAGTGTAGGTGCAGCCATTTTCTTGGGGGTCATGATCATCTTTGGCATAGTCCCCGGGCCCCTCGTATTTCAGGAAAAGGCGGACGTGATTTACAGCCTTTTTGTTGCCCTGGTTCTCTCCTCGTTCCTTGTCTTTTTTATAGGGATGACCATTGCCCGCCATTTTGCGGTGGTCACCCTTCTTCCCAATGAGATCATCGTACCCGTTATTTTGGTCGTGAGCTTATTGGGGAGTTTTGCCATCCGTTATCTGATGGTGGACGTCCTCATCAGCCTCGCCTTCGGGGTGTTGGGATATATCATGTTAAGGATGGGGTTTACTACGGTGCCCCTCCTCTTGGGGTTGGTTTTGGGGGAAATGGTTGAGAGCAATTACCACCGTGCCTTGATGATTTCGGGTGGATCCTATTCGATTTTTTATTCCTCAACCATCTGTAAGGTTTTGATCTTTTTGACCCTATTGTCTTTGGTAGGGCCCTATTTGAGTCCCGCCTGGAAGAAGTTAACCCGGGCGGAAAAATGAAAGGAGGAGAGAGCAATGATCCAGGGTAGGAGAAGGCTGTTTAGTTTCATCGGGATAGGGGTGGTTTTTTTTATGGCCTTGTCATTGGCTTACGGCGCAGAGTTTCCCAGCAAGCCGGTGAAAATTATCGTGACCGCAGGTGCGGGAGGGGGCGAGGATACCGAGGCTCGCGGGATCGCCCCCTATGTTGAGAAACACTTGGGGGTGAACGTCACGATTGAAAACCAGGCCGGGGCAGGAGGCAAGATCGCCTTTGAAAAATTCCAGAAGACGGAACCGGATGGTTATTCCATCATTCTCTACACGTTTCCCAAGAGTATTATTATTGAATATATGGGGCAAACCGGATATCGCACCAAAGATTTTACTCCGATTTTCGCATGGTCTCGTGGCAACCAGCTCCTGGTGGTGAATACCGAGACCTGGAAGACCTTCGACGAATTCCTGAAGGCCGCAAAGGAGAAACCCTTGTCCGGGGGCCTATCCGGAAGAGGCAGCACGACCCATCTTGCGGGCCTGGTGGCGGTGGATGAACTTGGGATTAAGGTCAACTGGGTGCCTTATGAAGGCTCGGCTGGAAGTACGGCCGCTTTGGCAGGGAAACATCTCGATTTTACGATCTGCCTGGCCACCTCCGCCCCCGCTCTCATTCAGGCTGGAAAGCTAAGGCCCCTGCTTATGTTCAGCGACAAGCGGGATCCCTATTTCCCCGATGTTCCTGTGCCTAAGGAGTTAGGACTCAATGTCACGCCGCTTCCCGCCGTTCGGGGAGTGGAGGCGCCCCCTAACACACCCCCTGCCATTGTGAAGGTGTTGGAGGAGGCCTTCAGCAAGGCCATTCAAGAGAAGGATTATATCGAGTGGGCGAATAAGAGAAAAATAGTCCTTGATCCCCTGAGTTCACGGGAATTTGGAAAACTGGTGGCGGAGACTTATCCTAAGGTCGAAAAGTTCAAAGACATGTTTAAGGAATGATTGCGACTTTTCTCCCCTCTTCCCGGTCCATACCAAGGGAAGGGGGGAGGAAGAGGATGGACAAACCGTAAGAACCTGGAGAGAAACTTCTGTGGGAAACTGGTTCAAGACAACCCTTTTGTTGGGTCTTTTGACTGCGCTGATCGTCTGGATCGGTCATCTTTTTGGCGGGCAGCAGGGCATGGTCTTTGCCTTTATCCTGGCCATGGGCATGAATTTCTTTGCCTACTGGTATTCCGACAAAATCGTCCTCAAGATGTACAAGGCAAGGGAGGCGACCCCTGAGGAGAGGCCGGAACTCTATCAAATGGTGGCCCGGATAGCCCAGAGGGCCGAGCTGCCCATGCCGAGGGTCTACATCATCCCGGAGGAATCACCCAACGCCTTTGCCACCGGAAGGAACCCGGAACATGCCGTCGTTGCAGTCACCGAGGGCCTGCTCAAGCTCATGAACAAAGACGAAATCGCAGGCGTTCTCTCCCACGAGATGGCCCATATCAGGAATCGGGACATCCT
>JAZDGZ010000348.1:0-3815 GCA_043806375.1 Pseudomonadota bacterium
AGTAGGATAAAGGAAAGGTTGCTTACAACCATAGAACAGATTCCAGAGAGCAGATTAGGGGAACTCCTCGATTTTACGGAGTTTCTCCTTGAAAAGGAGCGCCAGAGGAGAGGGGGAAGACTGGATCTCGACCCAGGGAAGAGGAAGCGGGGTCACATCTTGAATTGTGAATTAAAAAAGCGGTGAAGGGGTGAACCGGTGAAGAGGTCGGAACCATAGGGATCAGAGGGCCCCAGTGAAATGGTCTCCGAATTTCACGGGGTAAACATGGAGCAAAGGGCAAAAGAGAGATCTCTCGCTCGCCTGTCCCGGCCCGGAGGGAGCCGCGGAGAGCGAATACAAGGGAACGATTAGCCACAGACCCGCCCAGACCAACACAGACTTTTTCCCCGCGGACGCCACGGGGAAAAAACAGTCAGCGGTTCGCGAAAGAACTACCAAATAATAGAATTAAAGCACGGCTGGTGGGGAGAGAGGTGGCGCAGGATTTGTTTAATCGGGGATTGTCCTTGCCTTCCGGAACGGCCATGACGGTGGAGGACCCGAACAGGGTTATTGATGTGATCATTGGCTGCAGGGGGTAATTGAAGGGGTTTTCCCCTTGATATTATTCAAGGCGGTCTTGTTTATTAACATTACCATGAGCTATGCAATAGCAGGAGGATACAAAATGGGCGGCAGTCTGAATCATATGAGTAAAAAAGAGAGGTATGCCATTGAACGGTTTGGAGAAACTGTCAAGAGTCGTTTGGGTGAAAATGTGATCAGGATGTCCGTCTTCGGCTCAAAAGTGCGGGGCGATTACACAGAAAAATCGGATATTGATATCCTCGTCATCGTTAAAGAAAGATCGTTGCGTGTTATGGATCAGATTGCTGAAATTACATCGGATCTGAATATCGAATTTGATCTTTCCATTGCGCCTGTAGTGTTCAGTGAACATGAATACGATATGAATGCCATTATGGCCTCCCCCTTTTCATTGGCGGTGCATGAGGAAGGGTTACTGTTGTAATGATACTTGATGAAAGCAGTAAAGCACTGGTTTCATATCGTCTGGAGAGCGCGAGGGAAAAGCTTAGCGCCGCTGAGGATCTTTTTGAGAAGCGCCACTATAAGGATTCCGTGAGCAGGTCATATTATGCCATTTTCACAGCGGCACGAGCGTTGCTCGCTACAAAGCGCCTTGATAGTTCCAAACATTCCGGGGTCATTGCCTTATTCAATCAACATTTCGTCAAGACCGGCGCGATTCCCAAGGCTGCGAGCAAGTGGCTGGAACGGGCAAAGTTATACCGCGAACAAGCCGATTATGGGGATTTCTATATAGTATCCACGCAGGAAGCGGAGGCCCAGATTCAGTCTGCCAGGGAATTTATTGAAAAAATTGAAGCCGCCATAGAAAAGTTGAGGTAGGAAATTGGGGGGGGGTAGCCCGAGACATTTACTTCCATATGGGTTTTTCGGCTTTTGGTTTTTCAGTGCGCAGGAGTGTGGGGAGGGAAATTGAGCGGGAAAAAAGGTAAGGCGGGAAAGTTATTCGTTACTTGTTATTGGTTATTTGAAACAGGTGCGGGGTTCTAGACCATGGGCAAGGTTAGGAGTAAGGATTAGGGGATTAGCAGAAACCAGAGGTCGAAGATCAGTTGGCATTTGAAAAGCGGGGCATGAGCGATGAGCTGCGCGGATCAGCTAGCCATGAGGCTGTCCTGGATGGCAGTTTGGAGGATTATGAAGTTATGCTCACGGTAGTATTGCCTCTTTTCCACTTCAAGGACCGAGCCCAATTTGACGGAATAATCTCTTTTGGAAAAGGAGTTGATGCGGCGTAGAACCTCATGGAGAATTTCTCTGTCAGAAACGGGGGGGATGCCCCGTTTGACGAGAAACTCCATATCGTAAACATCCCTGATTTCTCCTCGGTCGAGGAGAGCGGATGTTTTCAAGGCCATCATCTCCCGAAGCGTGACGACCTGGAGCAGAACCTGGCGGGTAGAATGCGGGCTATAGGCAATGGCTTGCTCGGTCTCCGGCCTCTTGTGTTCTTTGTGGATCTCGATTTTGAGGCTTCGCCCATAGTCAGGAGACCTGAGCTCAAAGAGTATGGTGTAAAATTTTTCCGCCGCATCTTTGATGGTATAGAACGTCGAAAGAAAGGTATTTAATTCTCCAAAGACGCTTTTCCCCTGGTCCTGATCGATCAGCCAGAAATCAAGGTCCACGGAATACCGATCCAGACCATGGCAGAGGCGCAGCATCGTCCCCCCGCAAAAAATGAAAAAGCGAAGGAATCGGCCGCTGTTGAGCCGGTCCAACACTTCCATCTCAAAGCGCTCCTGTTGAACTAGATCTTGCATTCCTTACCAATCCTGTTTTTGACCTGGGGGGGGAAGGGTTCCATCAGGGTGATCAGTTTTTGTTTGTCAAGAGCGTCGAGATTTAGAGAATTCCAATCCAGCGGGTACCGACCAAGGGAATGAAGATAAGCCGCGTCAAGGAGTGCTTTTTCAGGACCGGCAATGAAAAAGCCATCCTGCTTCATGAAACCGAAATAATGCCGAGGCTGCACCTTGTGGTACAAAAAGACGACCCCACCAGCCTCCATCTTGGCGGTACGCCTTGTTGTGATGTTCTCAAACCAGCCCCGCTGAACCTGTGTCGTGATTCCATGAAAGGCAAGGGCGGTCGTGCAAGAGACGTAGGAAGGCACCTGTAGGAGGTTGCAGATTTGAAAGAATTCCCGATTCCTATGCCGCTCCCAGTTGCGTTCGAGGACATAGAAATTCTTTTTTATGCGAATGAAGTCCCCGCGGCTCACGGAGCGGCTGCAGAGAACGTGGGCCGAGGAAAGGGTGATCCCAGCCGATGCAGCCACGTCTTGCACAGTAAAGAAAAGCCTGTTCTTCAGATCGGTCCTTCGTGTTTTCATGGCTAGATATAGATTCTAAACGGTTTTGATAAGGATACGTCCCTGGCAATCGGAAGTCAAGGAGAAAGGCATTGGTCGCTGGGAGACAAAAGCCAGGGGCAGAGCGCCCCTTTACCGATTCCCGCCCAAAGCCGAAATCGGTAAGTTCCTATTTCCGCCTGGGGCCCTCTTCAACCCCTTTCCTGCTTTTTGCCGATTCCGGCTCGAGGCTAAAATCGGTAACTTGTCTGTTTTTGCCCCGGTGAAGCATTGGCGGGCGGGGACTGTGCCTTCCTTACGGAACTGCCGTGACAAAAGCCGATCTCAACCGGGTGGTCGATGTGATTCGGAAGTGCAGGAAGTGCCCCCCAAATCTTACCCATTTACCGATTTTGGCTCAAAGCCCTTTTCGGTAATTCCCTGGGCAATATTACCGATTTTCGCCCAAGGCCATTTTGGGCAAAAAGTGCGGATGATTCGTGACGGGGATGGTCGCAAAGACAAGCAAGGAGCGGGCGATGTACCTTCTTCAAAAAACAAAATAGGTGCCAGGCCTTGACAATTGACAGTTCAACCAAGGAGAAGAAAGAATGTTGAGTGCAAAAGGAAGATACGGTATGGGATGGCTTCCTGATTATCCTGATTTCAGGGATTATACAGAGGGGCATGAAGAGGTTAGTAGGGTTATCGCACCGACAGGCATTTCAAAAAAGACATGAAAATGAAAGGCGATACAGGCGCATACTTGCGGACGACAATGGGCGCCATGGTCCTTTTCGGAGTGCCTCCTGAGGATTATTGGCCTTATGCTGATGAAGAAAAGAAGTTTGATAAAGAGCCGCCTGCATTTTGTTATGCATTTGCACAGAATTATCAGGCCATCAAGTATTACAGACACGACCCCCCT
>JAZDGZ010000349.1:0-9858 GCA_043806375.1 Pseudomonadota bacterium
CTGAGGATGGAACGGGGGGACCGGCTGATCCTCATGGATAGAGGAGGGGCCCGTTTTGAGGCGATCATCGAATCGGTTGGACGCCGTGAGGTGGTGGTCTCCCTCGAAAAGGCCCTCGCAAAACCCGATTCATCCCCTGTAGAGATCATCCTCTGCCAGGCCCTCATCAGGTCCCATCTCATGGATTTCGTGGTCCAGAAGACATCTGAGCTGGGCGTTAACCTCATTCAGCCCTTCGTTTCAGAGAGAACGGTGGTGAGGCCGGGAAAGGAACGAGCTGACAACATGTTGAGGCACTGGCAGGAGATTGCCCTCAACTCAGCCAAGCAGTCGGACCGACGGGAACCCGCGCAAATTGCTCCCCTATGCGACTTCAGAGGAATGGTGGATCAGCTGGAAGGGCATGATGCCCTCAAGATTATCCTTTGGGAAAATGAGGGTGCCAGGGACGTTAAGAACCTGTTCGGATCATCTCATGTCACCCGCTGTGTGGTGGGGGTGGTAGGGCCTGAAGGAGGCTTTGCCGAAGAAGAGATCGAACTCGCCAGGCACTCGGGGTTCACTCCGGCCTCCCTCGGGGAACGGGTGCTGCGCTCGGAAACCGCCGCCATCGCCCTTGCAGCCATCTTTCAGTATGAGTGGGGCGACCTGAGCCTCAAGAAACGTGGAGTGATGGAGTAATGGAGTAATGGAGCATTGGAGTCTTGGTTTTTCAGCAATAGACCTTGCTTTGACAGTCGGAATCGGGAAAACACGAAAAAGTTAGGACTGGGTTCTTTTTTCGTGACTTCGTGACCATCGGGTTTTATCAGTACTCCGACACTCCACTACTCCAGTACTCCAACTTTTTCAATAGTCCCATCCGAACTCGGCCGCATCGCCCAATTCTTCCTCAATCCTCAGAAGCTGGTTGTACTTGCATACCCTCTCCGAACGACAGAGAGATCCGGTCTTGATCTGTCCGGTCCCGGCAGCCACGGCCAAGTCAGCAATAAAGGTGTCCTCCGTCTCTCCGGACCGGTGGGAAATGACGGCCCTCCACCCCGCCTTGTGGGCCATCTGAATGGCTTCAAGGGTCTCGGTAAGGGTTCCGATCTGGTTCAACTTGATCAGGACGGCGTTGGCGGACCCCTCCTTGATGCCCCTGGCGATGCGCGCCGTATTGGTGACAAAAAGGTCGTCTCCCACGATTTGAATCCGGCTTCCCAGCTTCTCGGTCATGGCCTTCCAGCCCTTCCAGTCGTTCTCGGCCAGGCCGTCTTCAATGGAAAAAATGGGGAAACGGCCAACCCAGTCCTCGTAGAACGCGATCATGTCGGCTGAGGTGCGGGCTGAGCCGTCGGATTTGGAAAAGACATACTTCCCGTTCTTGAAAAAGGAGGACGAGGCAGGGTCCAGGGCCAGAACCACGTCTTTGCCGGGACGATATCCCGCGCTCTTGATGCCTGCAAGCACCATCTCGACGGCCTCTTCATTGGACTTGAGGTCAGGCGCAAAGCCGCCTTCGTCTCCCACGGCGGTGGACAGGCCCCTTCCTTTCAAGACCCCGGCCAAACCGTGAAAGACCTCTGCCCCGACCCGCAGGGCCTCCCTGAAGGACCTCCCGCCGATGGGCATGATCATGAACTCCTGGAGATCCACGTTGTTCGCCGCATGAAGACCACCATTGAGAATATTCATCATCGGCATGGGCAGCCGGCAGGCATTGGTCCCGCCGATATATCGGTAAAGGGGCAGGTAGAGGGAATCGGCCGCTGCCCGGGCCACGGCCAGTGAGACCCCAAGGATGGCGTTGGCCCCCAATTTCCCCTTATTCGGGGTCCCGTCCAGGCCGATCAAGGTCTTGTCAACCAATCTTTGATCCATGGCATCCATATCCATGATGGCAGGGGCTATGATCTCGTTGACGTTTTTTACGGCCCTTTCAACGCCTTTGCCCTTGTATCGCTTCTTTGTCTTGTCTCTGAGCTCCACGGCCTCGTACTCGCCGGTTGACGCGCCGGAAGGCACCGCAGCGCGACCCAGGGCGCCGTCACTCAGCCCAACCTCCACTTCAACAGTCGGATTTCCTCTCGAGTCCAAAATCTCGCGGGCAATGACGACCTCTATCCTTTCCATCTTCTCCCTCCTTTGCGGCAAACCCCGGTCAGAACCTTCGAGCCCTTCCCCGATCCCACCCTCGGTCCTTCTTTGATCCTCTAAAAGGCATCTCGTATTGGGGAACCACTGCCCATGAAAAAGTGGTTGCCCAGGCTCGCTGATTTTTCTGAAATCATAGAGGAATTAAATCTTGATTACAAGACAAAAGGCTGTTAATGGTACCCGTGCCGAGGGTCATGGCGCCATGAACTAGGCGACACTTGCTTCTTCCCTCCCCTGCAAAATCGTCCACGGGACTACACCTTTCGAAGAGGACCCTTTTGAGCCCATGGCGAAACCTTACGTCAAGGGAGCCATGCCCTCTCTTGCAAGGCGGCTGTGAAATGATAAACCCTGTACTCTTGGATAACCTGAAATCTGTTTTCAATCCGTAATTCTCTCGGCTTCAAAGAGGGCCCGTCTCCCTTGTGAGCCAAAGCGGAGGGATGTCGCATCTCCTCGCCTTCACGGCCATGAGGCAAAATGTCGGTTTCAGTAAAATCATTGGTCTTGGAAACCGTTTAAATGTTGACTTTGCAGAGATGGTGGCATATTTGGTGAAGGATCCGGAGACGCGTGTCATTGTCCTTTACATCGAGGGGCTGGAGGCAGAAAAAGCCGGTCGTCAGCTGTTTCCTTTCGCCGCCCGGCATCTGGGATGAAGAGGTTCTGGCCTTGGAGAATAGAGACGCCATGGTAAACCTCCCCACCCCGGAAAGGGCTGCCAAGGTCACCGCAATGCTGTGGAAGTACAGACGAATAATGGATAGGGGACAAGATGAACGAAGGTATGACGATCATTAAGAAGGCCTTTGAAAGCGGCAGGAGCATGCTCTCCGAATATGAATCCAAGCGGTTCCTTGGCGCCTATGGGATTCCCGTGACTCGTGAGATTTTGGTTGACAGCTACGAAGGCTTTATGAAGGCCGTCCGGGAGATCGGCTATCCCCTGGTTGTCAAGGGTTGTTCCCCCCATCTGGCGCACAAGACAGAAAAGGGTCTGGTCAGGGTCGATCTCCGCAATGACGAAGAGGCCGGCACCGCCTTTCAAGAAATCATGTCGGGAATGGAGGGCGACGAAAAGGCCCTTCTCGTGCAGGAGATGGTCAAGGGCAGCAGGGAACTCATGGTCGGCATGACCCGTGACGCCCAGTTCGGGCCCTGCGTGATGTTTGGCCTGGGCGGCATCTTCACCGAGATCCTCAGAGATGTCGTGTTCCGAGTGGCGCCTATCGACAGAAGGGATGCCCTGGAGATGACTCAAGAGATCAAGGCCCGCAAGATTTTGGATAAAGTCCGCGGCCTGCCCCCGGCAGACATGGACCGGCTCTCCGAGATCCTGATCCGGATAGGAGAGATCGGCCTCGAGAATGAGACCATAGGAGAGATCGACATCAATCCCCTGATTATCTCAGGAAGCAAACCCATCGCCGTAGATGCCCTGGTCGTTTTGGGCTCGCCCTCCTGACACCTCGTTTTCCTCCACGCCCTAGCAGCCTGCAAATTACCCTTTCGTCTTCTCCTCAGCATCTTTGGCGAGCACCTTGCCCTCGTCCTGAGGCGCGGGGCCCTCATTCTTTTCTATTTCGGGAATCATGATGACCATGGCGGCAATAAACCAGAATGGTTCCATGATCCTCACGATGATAAAGGAGTTCGCTCCGATGGAATGAAACAGGATCCCGATAAATCCGGCCAAAAACCCCGAAGCAAGGCCTTTTAAAATAGGATCTTCTGCGGTCTTTTGAATACGGCGGGCCTCCCGAAATATCGTCCCGATCAAGAAAAAGAATATGACCATGCCCAGAATGCCCGTCTCCAGCAAGACCCTCACGTACTGGGCATCCACAAAACGGTATCCCGTGACCCCGTAGCCCAGAACGGGATGCTCCCCCCAATCCCTGCCGGCCTCCTTCCAGCCCACGATGCGGGCGGAGGTGGAGGTGTCCAGCCTTACCCCTCCTATCTCGACCACATCCCTGCGTTTCTTGCCCTGTGTAAAGGTGTAGTCTACCCTATCCTTGAGGGGCTGGGGAGCTATGAACGGAAGCATGAGACCAATCAAGAGGAGGACCGGAATAATCAGGTGTTTCCTCTTGGCCAGCCATGCAAGACTCAAAACGGCGGGAATGGCGGCCAGGTAGGAACTCCTGGATTGGGTATAGAGCAAAGGGACGGAAAAAAGACCTATCAAGAACACATAGATCAGACGGTTCCGAAAGGAGGAACTGTGCAGCAGTAAACCCGCAACGACGGCTATCATGAAGACCAGGTACCCCCCGAAGGTGTTGGGCTCCCCCGCCTCGCCTTCAAAGGGGGCGGAGACCCTGCCTCCGCCCGGGATATTCGCGATGCCGATCACGGAAACTATGGCGCAGGTAATAAGCATGGCCCAGAGAAAATATCTGATCTGCTTCTTGCTGCGCAGATGGTTTGCCACCATGAAATAGACGATCACGTACTCAAAATATTTCAGGACGAAAAAGAATCCCGACTTTAGGTGGACCCTCCCGAAGATAGACCCCAGCAGGGTGGAAACCAGGCATATGACGATGTAATAGGCGATGGGCTTGTTGAGGGGGGTTTTCAAAAACAGACCCAACTCTTTGTTGATGGCCATCCGGGCCAGCCAGCTGAACCCGATAAGGACAAGAATGAAATCATCCGCCCTGAGGGTAACGCCCCGGCCCAATGTCGCCCCCTGGGTGGCCCCAACGATGAATTCAGGGCTCAGGAGCATGGAAAAAATAAGGATGTAAAGGGCGACTTCGGTGCTCACAAAAGTGACAATGAAGATGATCAGCCCTCCCACCAGTGCCAGGGTCTTGGTCGCACTCAGCGTGGGGATGAGCGTGGCGAACCCGATGAGGACGAAGAGCAGCAGAACGAGGGGAATGACCAATTGAAGGGTGGTTTGACCGCTCACATTCCAGGGTTGGGTGCTTGGAAGTCCCTCAGATGACAGCCCGCTCGTGGTCTGCCTCTTGAGGTGGAAAAATTTGAAACACCTCTGCAGGAAAGAGGGCATTATCGTCTGACCACCCGGCTCTCTATGCCATCCGATTTAAGGTCCTGAGATTGTCTCTTTGCACCCTCCTCGGTGACATAGGCCCCCACATACAGCCGGGTTTTGCCCTCATGATCCATGACGCGGTAAGGGGCATAGCCGAGCTCCGATAGCCTGGCCGCCTGAGATTCCACTTCACCGGCCCGGGAATAGACACCGATAAGGTTGGCGTATTCCGTCTTCTTAACCTCGGCCTCTTTCACTCCACGTTCCAGGACAAATCGCTCGGCCTCATTTTGGTCCCTGAAATGACCGGCAAAAACCCTGAACCAGAGCCCTTTCTCTTCAAAATCAACCCTGGCCCAGTATGGATCGAGCCCCTTCTTCCGGTAGATGTCGACCGCCCTCTTTGCCCATTTCAGAGTCTGGAAAGACCCCAGGTAGAGAGAATAAGGATAGGATGTCGGTTCTGAGGAAGGCGTCGCCGTTTCAACCGTCGCCCTTTCTTCGGCAGGGGGTTGGGCGGGCACGGCCGGCAACTGAGAGATCGGGATTGGCGTTACGGTGGCCATCTCGGGTTTCTCAAGCCCTTCAGCCCCCGTAGACGGAAAGACCTTCTTTCTTTCAGGACCCGCCTCTTCCTTTGGTTCAGCTTGAGATTGGGGGACGGGAAGCGGGGCATCGGGCCTCGGTTTCTCTACGTGCAGCTGGCCGCTCGCAACGGGCGGGACCGGCTTCGGCTCGGGAATGACCGCCTTGGCTTTTGGTCTTTCAAGTCCCCTCTTTAATACGGGGGCGGCGCCCCTGTCGCCCCATTTCTTGAAATCCCGCAACTTCATGGGATCAATGATGCCGTTCTGCCAGAGGATGCCGCCGGCCAGAAGGGCTAATGCCACGACAATAAAAAGGCCTCCCAAGAGACTAACCCTCTTGCCCTGGCTCTTCTGTGGTCTCCCATTCGCCATTCCAGGGCCGGGGATTTTTCCCTCCGTTACCTTGCGACTTGGATGTTCTTTCTTAAAGGGCCAGAAGCCTTTTTTGCGCTCTCCACCGTCCCCGGCATCCCCTCCAGCGCCATAGGAGGAGTAATACTTGTAGTTTTTGAAATCCTGGAAGTCCGGGCTGAGATGGGGCTTCATTCCGTTGAGAATCACCCCCACAATATTGCACTTGACCTGCTCCAACTGGGTTGTGGCTCTCTTCAGCAGCCCCCTTGAAACGCTTCCCACACGATAGACAAGAAGCACGCCGGCCACCTTGGAGGCCAGAATCACAGCGTCGGCTGTGGATAGAACAGGCGGGGAGTCAAAAATGATGAGATCGTATTCTTTCTCGGCCTCCTCAATGAAACTCCGGAGGCGCTTCGAATCAATAAGTTCAGCCGGGTTAGGGGGGATGGTACCGCTGGTGATGAGGTGGAGGTTGTCCAAACCGGGTGTCATCATGACTTCATCAAGGGTCAATTTCCCGATGATAAGATCCGTGACCGTCTTCACTGTATCGCGCCAGGGATAATTTCCTAAAAGGATATCCGAGAGCCCCGGCACCATGTCCACGCCAAACACCCTGTCCAGCATGGGTTTTCTCATGTCCGCCCCCACCAGGAGCGTCTTCACGCCGCCCTGGGCCATGGTGATGGCCAGATTGGTGGAGACGAATGTCTTGCCCTCCTGCGGGGACGTGCTCGTGATGGACAGGGTTTTCAAGTTCTTTTCCGCATCCTTGAACTGGATGTTGGTTCTCAGGGCCCTGAAGCTTTCAACAATCATCGTGGTAGGAGAAAAGTGGGCTATGAGGTTGATGTTCTGCATGCTGGTAGCAGCCTTACCCCCTTCCGGGAACCTCTCCCTCAGACGCTCCTGGATATCTTTCGGATCGGCCTGGGGCAGAATACCGAGGACTTGGGTGTTGAGGGTCTGCTCTACATCCTCGATGGCGCCCAGGGACGTATCAAAGGTCTCTGCCACAAAGGCGAAAACCATACCCAGAACCAGACCGATTAAGAGACCCATCATTCCGGTGGTTGCCACCCTCGGTGGATTGATGGGCTGCGTGGGTAAGAGTGCCGGTCTGACAATAGTGATCTCTTCGGGCTTTTCAGCCTTCTTGATAAGGGCCTCCTGATTCTTTTGCTCGAGAAGCATCGTCATATCATTATACAATGCGACCCTTCTTTTCAGACGATCATACTCCAGCTTATTCTGCATGAGGACATTGGTTTTCCGGTCAAACTCACCGAGTTCTTTTCTCTCCTCCGCCTGCCTTTTTTCGATCTCCCTCACCTGCGCCTGAAGAAGAAGTCCCATCTTGCGGGCGTTCTCGATGATCTTGCGGTTGACTTCCACGACCTCTGGATGTTGCGGCGTATAATCCTCCAACAATGAGTCCTTCTTTAGCTGGAGTCCCACCAGGGCGTCATTGGTGGCCTGGTATTGGCTGCTGCCCTTCGCAGAATAGAAGCTCTGGCCTGGAAGCGACGGGTCCTGCACAAATCTTCGCAGACTGTCCATGATGGCCTGAAGTTCGTTCTTGGCCTCCTCTTCCTTTCGAATCTCATTCTGGATCTCATGCACCCTTGCCAGCAGATTTTCGCTCTGCAAATCAAGGGAAAGGAGTTGATTCTCCTGGCTGAACTTGTTGAAGGCCTCCTCCGATTCTCTGAGCTTTTCCCTCACGCTGGCCAATTGATCAGTGATGTATTTTATGGCATCGGTCATGCGCTTCATCTGATTCGCAGAATGTTGATCCCTGTATGTTACGGCAATAGCATTTGCGAGTCTTTGGGCAAGAGTCGGATCGGCATCCTTGACCTTGATGTTCAGGATATTTGTAAAGTTTTCCCTGCTCACCTCCACCTTGGAATGAAGATCGTCAACGACCTGCACGACATCGGCCTTCAGCGGGCTATCGGGCGGCACATCCGTCTTCGGGATCAGCCCCAATCTTTCCGCCACCTTTTCGAGAACGGAATAGCTGTTAATGATGGAGCGTTGGGTCTCGATATCATCGCCCTGGGACCATGAGATCGTCCTGGCATATAGGCCTTCAACCGTGGTCTCTTTCTCAAACTTGATGCTGCATGCAGAAGTGTAGATGGGGGTGGGGGCCTTAAAGACAGCAAATGCCGTGCTGAAAATCCCGAGGGCGAGCGTGGTGAGGACGACGACGAACTTCCTCTTTCTCAGAATGCGCGAGTATTCCCTGAGATTTATATCGTATTGGGGCAAGGCGATTCCTTCTCCTGCAAAATCTTATTCCCTCGGGACTTTAATGAATGCTTAGTTGTCTCCGTTGAAAATACCTTGTGTCATACTCATTCGGGTAATAAAGAAAATTGAGAAGGGGTGTCGTGTTCGCAATCCAGTCGTTGATATCACCGATGAGCATGCGAGGCACGTAAATGAGGTCCCCGTCTTCCAGGCGGATATTCTGGGATAGATCAGCCTGTCTCAAAAGAGAATCCACGTTGGCCATCATTACCAGCGGTTTCTTTCCAGGTTCGTATCCCCTTACGATGAGCGTATTTTCTTCCTTGGCTAATCTCGTGTAACTTCCCGCCAGAGACAAGGCGGCCAGGAGGTCCTGGGCGTCCTTAAGCGGATAGACCCCCTGTACGTTCACCTCTCCCATGACGTAGACCCTTTCGCCAAAGGCCGGCAACTCTGCGATATTCACCACGTCGCCGTCATCGATGATGACGTTCTGAGTGCTATCCCCTTTTTCGATAATATCGTAGAGGTTGATCAGGTAGCTCTCCCCTTTTCTGATGAGCTTGACGTTCCTAATATCCGCATCAACGGTGTAACCGCCTGCAAGGCCGATGAGATCCATCAAGGAGGTTTTGCCCTTCAGATTGATCTTCCCCGAGGCGGCCTTACCGAAGGAGGTTGATCTGAGAGCCGAAAATTCTCCTATGACCGTAGCGCTCCTGCTATTGAACTCCTTGACGAGGACACTGATCCTCGGGTTCCTCACGAAGCTTGACAATCTCTCCGTCAATAAATCATCCACATGGCTGGGGGTCAGCCCTGCCACGTCCAGATTGTCGATAAAGGAATATGAAATTCTTCCCCTGCCGTCCACGGTGACGGTCGTTGCCTTCACCGTGTCTCCGACAAATGAATTGATCTCCAGGATATCCTGGCTGCCAATGCGATATTCGGCGATACCGGCGATTTCGCTAAAGGCTTGATTTTCCTTTGCCTCGCTCATTCTCGCAAGGTCTTCCCTTACCTTCTCCGTCTGAAATTTTTTCACACGCCTCTGTTCCACGGTCAGGGCGAGTTCGTTGACAGGCGTCCCCTTTATGGCGGTCGAAGAATAACAGGACGAAACCAACAAGGCGGCCAGCAAGACGACGAATGGCATTCGATCTTTTCTCACCTTCGCTCTTAAAGCTCGTGCCACGAGACTTTTCATACCCTCGCCCATACTAGTACAATGTCTCAAAAGTTCTTTACCCGATTTTGGCAATTTAAGATGTTAATGAAACACGAAATGAAACAGGCATCATGAAAATCCGAATATCGAAATCCGAAATCCGAAACAATACCAAAATCCAAATGTTCAAACTTCAAAACAATTGCTATTGAGCCCATAGGTGACGTTTTGGTCATTTTTATTTTGGTCATTCGAATTTGTTTCGAGTTTCGATATTCGGATTTCGAATTTCCCGTCACTACAAAGTGGGTCAAATGTATCAAATAATGCGA
>JAZDGZ010000350.1:0-3274 GCA_043806375.1 Pseudomonadota bacterium
GACCTACGCGAGGATCATCAAAGAAAGACTCATACGCCACTGGAGGTACCCCCCTGAAGCCAAAGAAAACTTGATCGAAGGAAGGTTGATGGTTCTTTTCACCCTCGGCAAGGAAGGGAATCTGGTTCATGTCGGAGTCCTCAAGAGCTCCGGCCATGATATCCTTGACACCGAAGCTGGAAGGGCGATCAACGCCGCCGCCCCCTTTCCCCCTTTTCCGGAGCATGTCGCCGTAAAGCGGCTCAATATCAAAGCTTCCTTTGATTACCGGATCACGGCGCGCCGCAATTCCGATGCCCCCTGAAGCCCCGAGGCGGGAGACCTCCCGGGAATCGCCATGGAATTCCTTATTCCTTTCTTGACTTGCCTCAGCCCAGTGGTTACGTTTTTTTATATTCTATCCTTTTGAAAGACCGATCCCGGAAAAGAGACATGCCAAGCAAGGATTATTACAAAATTCTTAGAATTTCCAGATCCGCCACTGCCGAGGAGATAAAAAAGTCCTATCGCAAGCTGGCCATGCAGTATCATCCGGACAGGAACAAGGGCGACAAGGGGGCTGAAGCCAAGTTCAAGGAGATCAGCGAAGCCTACGCCGTTCTGAGCGATGGGGAAAAGAGAAAGCAGTACGATAGGTTCGGGGCGGAAGGTTTTGGGAGGCGTTTTACCCAAGAAGACATCTTCCGCGATTTCGATTTCGGCAGTATCTTTAAGGAATTTGGATTTGGCGGCGGCGGGCGTGGACAGCAACATATCTTCAGCCAGGTCTTCGGAGGAGGGGGCCGGGGCCAGTTCAGGGGCCAGGGATCTCCATCCAACGCCTCCTACGATCGTTTTTCCGGCCAGCCGCATGCGGTGAAGGGCCAGGATTTGGTCTATGAACTCTCCCTGACCCTCGAAGAGGCAGCCGCCACGACCAGCAAGATCGTATCTTATTCGGACGGGGGTAGCCAGGAGAAGGTTTCCGTAAAGGTCCCTGCCGGGATCTCCACCGGCAAGAAGCTCAGACTACAGGGTAAAGGGCAGGCAGGGCCGTACGGCGGGCCAAAGGGGGACCTTTATATCCTGATCAAGGTCCATGATCACCCTGTCTTCAGCCGGGAAGGAGATGACCTTCACTTGACCAGAGAGATCAAGTTCTCAGAGGCCCTCTCCGGGACCGAGATCGACGTTCCGACCATTGACCAAAAAACCTTGCGCCTGAAAATTCCGCCTGGAACGCAGAGCAATGCCAAGTTCAGACTGAAGGGCTACGGCATGCCCCATATGAACGGTCCCGGACAAGGCGACATCTTTGTGAAGGTCACCATAGCCGTACCGGCAAAGACGAATAAGAGACAGAAGGCTTTGCTCAAGGACATGGCCGAAGCGGGATTCTAGATGAAGGCCTTGTGCGTATTTTCGGGTGGACTGGACAGCATGCTCGCCTCGCAATTGGTGAAGGCCCAGGACATAGAGGTCCTGGGCCTTTACTTTGAAACCCCTTTTTTTTCGTCGGAAAAAGCGAGAAAATCCGCCCAGACGATTAATCTGCCCCTCAAAGTGATCGACCTGACAGGTCCTCACCTGAAGGTGGTAAAAAATCCGAGACACGGTTATGGCGGGAATATGAACCCCTGTATCGATTGCCATGTCCTGATGTTGAGAACCGCAGGAGAGAGGCTCGGAAAAGAAAAGGCCGACTTCCTCGTCACCGGTGAGGTGCTGGGCCAGAGGCCCATGTCTCAGAACAAGAAGGCCTTAGCCACCGTGGCCGCTGAGAGCGGCTTTGAAGGCCTCATCCTTCGGCCCCTCTCGGCCAAGCAACTCCCTCCAACCATTCCCGAGGAAAAGGGGTGGATCAAAAGGGATGAACTGCTGGACTTTTCCGGTCGCTCCCGCAAGCCCCAGATGCAGCTGGCCGAGAAATTTCGAATCAAGGACTACCCTTCCCCAGCCGGGGGCTGTTTGTTGACTGATCCCATATTCTCACGACGTCTGAAGGACCTGCTTTCTTCAAGGCCTCACCCCGAAGTGCGCGAGATTCAACTCCTGAAAGTGGGCCGCCATTTCCGAATAGGGCCCCGTACAAAATTGGTGGTGGGAAGAAACAAGGCGGAGAATGAGACCATCCTCTCCCTTGCCAAGGATGCGGACGGCATTGTCAATGTTGGATCGGTTCCGGGCCCGACGGTGCTGGTCCTCGGTGATCTTTCGCCTGAACTAGAGGCCTTGGCGACGTCGATTACGGTAACCTACAGTGATGCAGAAAAGAATCAACCCACTCAGGTGACACTCTCCAGAGAGGGAACGGAAAAGGTCTTCGTCGTTAAAGGGGGTGATAAGGAGGTTTTCAAGACCCTTATGGTCTAAGCCAACAGGAAGGCCTCCAAACGCGACACTTTAGAATCTAAAGAGTCTCTTGAGATAGGGTTTCTTTTCTATCTCGTCGATCTTTTCCTGGTTATGCTTTATCCTATTTTCGTGATCGGCGATGTCAACCTCTACCTTGTTGCGCTTTTCATCCAGACCGTGGATCGCCACCATCAAACCCATGATATCAATCCTTTCTTCCCGGGTGAGATCCGGCCTGCTCAGGGCTGATATTTTCTGGTTGATCTCCCCCCTTTGACGCTCCATGGCTGTAATAGTCTCTCTTTGGGCCTGGATGTGTGCCCGGCTTTGGCGGACCTCCTTTTCATAAGGCCCTGCCTCTTCCGTTGTCAGAGAGAGGTAGGTCACCGGTCCGATCACAATGATGAGCAGAATGATCACTATCTTGAGTAATAGTTTCCACAGGCCTTTTATGAGGGTTCCGATGGCCTTGACCCATCCCAGAAGATCGAAAAGGGAGGCTCTTCTTGAATAGGTCGGCAGATCTCCTGCGACCTTAGACCTTACGACTTTGACGGCCGCGGTGAGATCACCCACGATTTTTTCCAATGCCCGGCCTAGTTCCCCCGCCATGCATCTGTCGCTGATCCCTGTTTCGGGATTTTGCATTTGATCTGCATGGACCTGAAGTTCCTTCAGGCGCTTGTCCGTATTCACGTCGATGGCGAACTTACCCGGGAACCGCTCTTTGAGGGAAAGGATCTCCGTTTCGAGCCTCTTGTGGGTCGATTCAATGGTGCGGCCGATCTTCCTTAAAAACACCTCTTCGCAAAGATAGACATTCCCCAGGCTCAAGAGGAGGGCCAACTCCCTCATCTCCTGGAGGGCCTTCAATTCCTTGCGGGGCTCCAAATCCATCCCTCTCTCCTCATCGGCACAGTGCCTCAATTTTTCCCAGGGG
>JAZDGZ010000351.1:0-4703 GCA_043806375.1 Pseudomonadota bacterium
CTTTCGGGGATCAATTTGGGAGCCAACGTCGGGGTAAATGTCCTTTATTCGGGCACCGTCTCGGCCGCAACCGAAGGGGCCTTCTTGGGAATAAGGGCGGCCGCCATTTCTCTGGATACTCGGCAGGACCCGGATTTCCGTTTTGCAGCCCGTTTCAGTCGGGAGATCATCCGTTTCATCACGGAAAATGGTTTGAAGGAAAAGACGGCCCTTAACGTCAACATCCCCGCCCTGCCCGTTGAAAAGATCGCGGGCGTTTCCATAACAAGACAGGGTGTGGGCAGATTCAAAGAAAAGTTCGAAAAACGTGTAGATCCCAGAGGCAACGTTTACTATTGGCTCTCAGGCGAAACCCCCGTAGAGGAGGGCGTCGCCGATGCGGATGGAAAGGCGTTGAAGGATCGCAAGATCACCATTACGCCCATCAGCTATGATCTCACCTGCCGGGAGGAAATAGAGAGGTTGAGATCCTGCCCCCTGCCGGATTATAGGCGCCTTTGACGATAGGCTCCCGGACAAGCACCAAAAAGGAAACCTCAACAGAGACCATCATCGTTGGAAAAGGAAAGGCCCCGGGCATGGGGCCTTTCTCATGCTGCGGCGGACCTGCCCCCGCCAAGGATGGCCTAGAAAAAGGGATAGAGAATAAAGGCTACGGAAGTGATGATGAAGTAGACGAAGAAAACCAGAAGGAGCCATCCCATGATCTCCCTGAACTCCAGCTTGGCCACCGCAAGCATGGCGATCGCCCAGAATGGTTGAATCATATCCGTCATCATATCTCCCCAGGCATAGGCGACCACGGTCTTATGGGCAGCCACGCCGAGCTCCTTGGCAGCCGGCAGCAGATAGGGGGCTGTCACCGCCCACTCGGAACCCCCTGAAGGGATGAGATAGTTCAAAAGACCGGCGTACCAGAATGTGACCAAGAGGAAGGTGCCCCCGCTGCAAACGGCCACAAAGGCATTGGTGAATACCGTGGCCAGGGCCGTGAATTTGAAGAGGCCGAAAATGCCTGCGTAGAAGGGGAACTGGATGACGATACCCCAGATGGCCTTCCCGGCGTCTTCCGTCGCCTTCAAAAAGCTCCAGGGTCTCCAGTGGAAGAGGATCCCGAGCATAAGGAAGAAGAGGTTGATATTGTTCAGGTTGATCGCCTTGGAAAACCCCACTTTATTCATCTCCGCCCCCAGCCACCAGAAACCGCCGATGGCTATGAGGAGATTCCAGCCCCACCACCAGTTCGCCCAACCGGAAAAGCCTTTTATCTCGGCAGGTCTTGGAGGCGCCTCATAGAGTTTAAGCTTTTCCATCAATTCCGGCTTGACCTTGAATGTCTTCTCTTCTGTCGGGTGCATAAATGCCATCAGAAGGGTGACCACCACGATGATGATAATCAGCAGAATGATGTTAAAACCTGAAAAGATGGTCTGGTTGGTGCTTATGGTCTCCGTCAAGTAGCCGCCCTTGATCAGAAAATTGTCTGGTGTGTTCACGAGCAAAGGGGCCGAGGCCGAGAGCCCGGCGTGCCAAGAGCAGCCGAGACCGAGATAAGCGGCGGCGACCAGGAGGCGATAATCGACCTTGGGATTTCTCCTTACAATATAAAGGGCGAGCATGGCACTGCCTATGAGACTAATGCCCCACTGGAACCATGCGCTGATCATGGAAAAGAGCGCCATGATCACAATGGCCTGCCAAGGCTTGTCTTTATTGGCCCAGCCGGAAATACCATTCAGGAGCCATCTCACCGGCGGCGAGCAGGCCAGGATATAGCCGGTCATCATGATTAAGCACATCTGCATGCCAAAGGTCAGCAACGCCCAGAAACCTTGGCCCCAGGCCTTGACCGCATCACCCAGACCGACATCTCCCCAGATGAGCGCCATGATAAAGGTGATAACCGTCAAGATCCAGACAATGACCAGGGCATCTGGAATATATTTCTCTGTCCAATGGGTCAGACCCCCGCCCCAATCCTTCAGAAAATCAAGACCTGATCTTTGACTCTTTTCGTTCATACTTACCTCCTCTCAAAGAATTACCTGTTAACAGAAAACAATGTTTTTGGAATGAAACGGTCATATATCACCCCCTTCCATGGGGCCCACGTGGCCATCCTTTTTGAGTGATGAAAAAAACCCTGGAACGGCTCTACCGTTTCAGGGTTTCTGAAGGACCTGATTTTTTCATGGGCTTACCGTTATGAATAAAAATGATGCCGGTATAGCTTCATCTAATTTCGAGTATGTTAACTTTTCTTTAGAATTCTTTGCGAGATTTGTCAAGAATAAATATTTTTATTAAACTTGATCAGGTAAACCCCTATTCATCTCACCGGTCCCCGGGATGGCCGAGTGAGGGGCCGCCGGTTACGAAGGAGGCTAGATCTCTCTTGATTACGGCGCCAAGAGCCATGTATGATAGGGGCGTAAAACACCGGAGACGGGGAAGGGGGGAGGCTGGAGGCGTTTCATTTTCCCCAAAAGGCGATGTGTGGATTATGGTGAAGGGGGTTAAATGCCTCGCGAGAAAAGAGAATATCCGGAGAGGCCCATTCTTGGCGTGGGGGGGGTCATTTTTGACGGCGCCACCGTCTTGCTCGTCAAAAGGAACAAGGAACCCGGAAAAGGTGCATGGAGTTTACCGGGGGGGGCGGTTGAACTCGGTGAGACGCTCATTGATGGCTTGAAGCGAGAAATATGGGAGGAAGCGTCCATAAGAATTGAGGTGGGAGGATTGGTTCGGCTTCTTGACCGCATCGTCTATGATCTGAACAGCAAGGTTCAATACCATTATGTGCTCGCCGACTATTGGGGACGGGTGGTCTCGGGAATTCCTCAGCCTGCTTCTGACATAAGCGATCTTTGCTTCGTGCCGGTGAACGAGGTGGCGAAACTGGGTATCCATAAAGACGTCAAGGAGACCATTTTGATGGCCCTTGCGATGAGAGATGATCAAAGAGAGAGATCCCTAACCCCGGAATAAAGCCTCTATTCTTCCCTCTTTCCGGAGGAGAGCGGGCCCCGATGGCCCCATCGAAGCCCCCTAACTGGATGATGCCTTGCTGGTGATCAGGCATCGTCCCAAATCCAGCGATACTATTAATGGTTTGAGAATTAGAACCTATGTCCGTAATTCCTCTGCAATTTACGTAGAAGGTGAAAAGCAAACCCGCCGGAGGGCGGGTAAACCGCAGAATATCGAATGTAGAATGTCCAATGTAGAAGTAAAGACTTCCGGGAACCGACTTCGTGATTCGATATTCCCTGTTCGACATTCATCATTCGAATGGGAATTCGGTTGCGGCGTCTTGCCGCCTTAGGTGGTGGATTTGGGGACCAGGGGGGCAGGGCTATCTTATGAGATGCAGGAACCGCTTCCAATGGGGCCACGACCAATAGATGATAAAGGCCTTTCCCTTAATCGATTCTGATGGCACAAATCCCCAAAATCGACTGTCGTAACTGTGGTCACGGTTGTCTCCCATTACGAAGTACTGACGGGGCGGAACCGTAATAGGCCCTAACTTGTGCTTGTTTTCAGGATTATCCCCTGAATCGCGCTGATTGGCGTGAAAACCATGTTGGTCGTCGTAAGGCTTGCCGTTAATAGTGATTTCGCTCCCCATCATTTCCACGGTATCTCCGGGTAGCCCGATGACTCGCTTTATGAAATCCTTGCTCTTATCTACAGGGTATATGAATACGATCACATCTTCCCGGCGGGGCTCACCGATGGGAATGAACGTCGTCCGAACAAAGGGGATCTTGATCCCATAGAGGAATTTATTGACCAGGATATGGTCCCCCACCAGCAATGTCGGTTCCATAGACCCCGATGGGATCTTAAAGGCCTGAACCACAAAGGTCCTTATAAAAAGCGCAAGCAAAACGGCTATGGCTGCCGCTTCAATGTATTCTCTGAAGGTACTCTTCTTTTTTACCCTGCCCGTGTTGCTATTCTCTTCCAAATATGTCTCCTCGTTTTATCTCAAGGGGCGTCGTCCCGATCTTGACTAGACCCGGTCTCGGGTCCCCGTGGAGGGGGCCCGCATCTCTATTTGCCTTTGGGTATGCGACCGAACCCCTTCATAATCGCCTCTCTTCGGGCGCGGCCCGGAAGACCCGGGTGAATGTAATCCTTTAGGTGAACCTTTGTAAAGGAATTTTTGGGCACTGACGATGGCCACGCCGATCCTTACGGTGCATCATTTTATAGGGTTTTTGCCCCAGAACGGGCCAAGGTAGAATTATCTTATAGGGGAAGAAAAACAGAAGCACATACAATATATAGTGTTAATTTTTTTTAATATGCCCTATATATATGCAAATTATATAAAATTTAGTTAATTTATCAAAAAATGCTTGACAAATAATTACATATATATATGATATTGACCCAGCTGAACGAAACGGACCCTGTTAAACCAATGATCCCGAAATTAGTCAGACCCATCCCCTTCTTGGAATGATCGATTTCCACCAGTTTCACGGAATGAGAACCAAGATCCAACCCGACCAATTGATTCTTTTTGGGACCAGGCATGAGTCACCCTTCCTAATTCTCAGGAAAAATTTTGTCTTTGTCGGCAAGGCTGTAACCGAGCGCCAGAATGATTTTTCTCCTCGTCTCCATGCGACAACTCTTTCCCTTCTCGATTCTGTCGATGGTCAGTGGAGAAACCCCTGCCTTCCTTGCCA
>JAZDGZ010000352.1:0-2497 GCA_043806375.1 Pseudomonadota bacterium
CCGTGAAGTCCGCAGCCGATGGCGTCCAGCAGGTACTTCTTGAAACGGAGGACGAGCTCCTTCTCCAGCTGTTCAAATTGGAGATTGGACGCAAATCCAGCCAATGTCCGTGTGACCTTTTCCATACAATATCTCAAAAAAGAGTTATCGCAATATCATAACTTTAGTGAAGCTTAGCGGTGGTTCGTGTGTGCTGACTGCATCTTCAACGTATTCCTGCTTGAGGCCATGAAGCGCGACGCAAATGATAAAAATCTTAATACGCGGATTTGCTAGCACCATAACACCATACCTGTCAATAAAAAAATTCCCGGCCAGAAATCCCTCATGTCCCCCCCACTGCCGGAACAACGCCGCACACCCCGATGTCGTCAAGGGATTAAGTCTCATTGGAATCCGAACTGTTGCCACCGGATCGCGACACCGAAGGAGATCGGCCATCAGGCCCGTCAATCCATAAACGCTCCAGAGACCGAGGCCGATCCGTACTCCCCATTTCCTGTGGTCGGAGGCAAAAAGCAGCGTCAGCAGCACCCTCATGGCAACGCAGCCTGTACCGTAGAGGCAATCCTTCGATCTTCGGCCCCATTTTCTTCTCCATCCAGTGCGAAACGGGATAGAAAACGATGCCATAGCCGGCATCACCCATCGCAAGCCCGCCTCTTGGTTCGCCGGAATCCATCCCGGCAGGCCAAAGAGGTAGGGTTCCCTGTGGAGCGTCGCCATATGACCCGCATAGGTCGCCTCATGCGGGTGGCGATCATCTGTTTTTTTAGAATCTCCGCCCCTGCGGCAACGCCGGAGAGCTCAGCCGCCAACCGCTTCGCTCTTTCCGAGAGACTCCGAAATTCCTCTGCTGCCTCGTCAAGACTTTATTCATGCCAGGGAAGCACCGACGCATGGGAAATGTGCGGGGACGTCCCGATGGAAAGAATGTCAGAACTCCTTGCCATTGTTTTTAGGCCGCCTGCGGGCCGGCAGACGGACAAAGCCGTTTTCCTCCATTCTCATTACAAGAACTTCATAACTACTACAGGATGATCCGCCCCCTTTCACGGGCATCGATACTTTTCCCTGCTTTTTCACGATGGGTGTATATGAAGAAAGACTTTGTGCGTCAAGACGATACAAAATATCCCTTGACAAGCAAAAACAGCCCCCCTATACTTCGCTCGCTTGAAAGCAATGTCTTAGTGTGTGAGGCAAAGCTTGGCGAATTCAGTTGGTTGAGAAGCCAGCCTGACAAAGTTAGCCGACCGTCAGAACCGAGTTTTGCATTTATAGGGGTAACCGCATGAGTGAGTGGATATTCCACCGGGGTCATAGTCCGCGGCATGCTGTCCAAGGGATTCGACAGGAACCTGGGAGAACCTGTTCCTTCCTCTGATAAAGGGGTACTCACAACTGAGGAAACGAGGGGTGAATCGGGCTACTCAACTCCTATCGGGTCATTGTGCCCTATGCAGCAGGAGGAGGCTATGGCTTTGTTCTCCGGGGCATGCAAGGACGGTTCGAAAAGGAGGGGATAGCTGAACAAGCCGGGCTCTCCATTCCGATTTCACGTATGAATCAGGACAATAAGTTATTTTAGGCGCTAAGAAAGGAGGCTGTAAGAAATGGCTGTATCCAACGAGATGCTGGTCAAGATCTACACGAACATGGTGCGGTCCCGTCTGTTCGATCAGCAGATGATGGACAACCTCAGGGAAGGCGGGATGGCCGCCACCTGGCACTGCGGTCAGGGACATGAGGGGGCGAATTGCGCTGCTGTTAGCCAGCTTCGCCCGGATGACTTCGTATGCTACACCCATCGCGGTTGCTACGTCTGGCTGTCCAAGGGGCTTACCATGCGGGAGATCATGGCTGAGTTCTATGGCAAGGAAACGGGATGCGCCCATGGCAAGGGCGGCACGCACATCATCAACATGAGCCTTGGGGTGTTTGGCAGAAGTGGCACTCAGGGTGGCCATATGCCGCTTATGACTGGCGCTGCATGGGCTGCCCAGTTGGCAGGCAAGGGCCAGGTAGCGATGGTCTGGTTCGGCGATGGCTGTGCCTGCCGGGGCACGTTCCACGAGAGCATCAACCACGCTGCCGTGTACAAATTGCCAATTATATACTGCTGTGAGAACAACGGTTTCTCTATGGGCGTACGCACTGACCGGAGCTGGGCCGTCAAAGACATCTCAGTTGTTGCCGGCGGCTATGGCATACCGGCAGTCACCGTCGACGGCACTGACACGATCGCCAGCGCCGAGGCGGCCGATGCGGCTATCAGCAGAGCCCGGGCGGGGCAAGGCCCTTCCTTCATCGAGTTCAAGGTCGTACGCTTCTTGGGGCACTCTGGGCTCGAACCGCAGAGGTATCGGACGCCTGAGGAGATCGAGGACGCGCGCAGGATGGACCCACTGCCCAAGATGCGAGATGCCCTTGTGGGGCGAGGGATTCTTACCCAGGCGGATGTGGACAGGATCAATGCGGCTGCCGCTGAGGAAGT
>JAZDGZ010000353.1:0-7803 GCA_043806375.1 Pseudomonadota bacterium
CCTTGTTCATCAGAGTGGCGGAATCAATGCTTATTTTCCTCCCCATGTTCCAGTTGGGATGATTCAGGGCCTCCTCCGGGGTGACCGATTTCATTTTTTCCCCAGGCCATCCTCTCAAAGGGCCTCCTGATGCGGTCAGGATCACCCGCCTCAGGTCCTCCTTGGAATGCCCTTGCATGCATTGAAGGATAGCGCTGTGTTCACTGTCAATGGGAAAGATGGATACGCCGCGAGCCCTGGCCTCCCCCATGACGAGAGGGCCGGCCATGACCATGGTTTCCTTGTTAGCCAGGGCTATATCCTTACCCGCCTTAATGGCCGCATAGGTCGGGATCAGGCCTGCTGCTCCGGGGATGGCAGAAATGACCGTGTCCACCTCTTTCAGTGTGGCCAAATGGGCGAAGCCCTCCGGGCCGGAGAACACCACTGTCTTGGAATGCCCTTTGAGACGGCCTCTCAAGGTATCTGCCGTCTCCTCTTCGAGCATCGCTACCCACGAGGGCTCGAATCTCTCGATCTGCTTCGCAAGGAGATCGATATTTCTGCCCGCCGAAAGTGCAACGACTTTGTACCTCCCTGGGTTGGCTCCTATCACCCTTAACGAACTGGCACCGATAGACCCTGTAGAGCCTAGGACCGCTATCTTTCTCATGCTCCCTCGAGAAGCTCCCTGAAATAGCGAATTGTTTTTTCTAAGCCCTCTTCAATCCCGACTTTGGGTTCCCAGCCGAGTTTCTTTCGGGCGAGTGAGATATCAGGCTGCCGTCTTCTCGGATCATCCGTCGTGGGAGGAAAAAACTCGATGGTGGAAGTGGATCGGGTCAGACCAATGATGATCCGGGCCAGGTCCAAGATGCTGCGTTCAACCGGATTCCCCAGGTTTACAGGACCCACGAACTCGTCCGGACCGGCCATCATTCGCATTAGACCCTCAACCAAATCATCCACGTAGCAAAAGGATCTCGTCTGGCTTCCATCCCCGAAAATGGTAATGGGTTCACCTCTCAAGGCCTGGAGGATAAAATTGCTGACCACCCTGCCGTCGTTTGGATGCATTCTTGGGCCGTAGGTGTTGAAGATGCGAACGACCCTAATGTTCACCTTATTCTGTCTGTAATAGTCGAAAAACAGGGTTTCCGCACATCGCTTGCCCTCGTCGTAACAGGCCCTGGGCCCAATCGCATTGACATTGCCCCAATAGCTCTCATCCTGCGGGTGAACCGTGGGATCTCCATATATTTCGCTCGTCGAAGCCTGAAGGATCTTGGCCTTTACCCTCTTGGCAAGACCCAACATATTGATCGCCCCCATGACACTCGTTTTCGTCGTCTTGACTGGATTAACCTGATAATGAACGGGCGACGCCGGGCATGCGAGATTGTATATCTGGTCCACTTCCAAAAAGATGGGGTTTACGAGGTCATGTCTGATCACCTCGAAATGCCTCTGTTCAAGGAGATGAAAGATGTTGCGCCTTTGCCCCGTGAAATAGTTATCGAGACAGATGACATTATTACCCTCTGCCAGCAACCTTTCACAAAGGTGAGAGCCCAGAAACCCTGCCCCCCCGGTAACCAGGATTCTCGTCCTGTCGAAAGGATTAGGTTTTGTCATTGTGGTCGCCCCTCCCCCGCCTTGAGAATAGAATGAATTAGATGGACCAGCTGACAAAGAGATACAGGACGGGCGCGGCAAACAAGAGCCCGTCTATCCTGTCCAGAAGGCCCCCGTGTCCCGGAAGGACCTTGCCGGAATCCTTCAGACCGTAATGCCTCTTTAACATGGATTCTGCAAGGTCTCCGATTTGACCGATGACGGAGAGGGAAGCGGCAAGGATCATGATGGGCAGATCGAATCTGGCGATCGAAAAAAACCTGGAGAATATGAATGCCGCCACCAGACTGCCCACCAGGCCCCCCACAGCCCCTTCCCAGGTCTTTCCAGGGCTGACCGAAGGATGGAGTTTGTGCCTGCCCAAAGTACGTCCCGCGTAAAAGGCGCCTGTATCACTCAGGAATATAACGGCTAACAGGAAAAATATCCAGATATTTCCACTTGGACGCTTGTCAACAAAAACAAGCAGCGAGAGGGGAAGGGAGATATACAACAGGCCCAGCGCCACTTTACCCGCCTCTTCGACGGCATTGGCCCTCCGGGAAGACGACAAAAAGATATAGAGCCCAAGAGGAACAATCACCCAGAAAGAAAGAACCGCCAGGGAGATGAAAAATGGGCCTTGGGAGATAGAATAGAAAAGGAGGAAGGAGAGGAGGAAGCTTGAGATCTTGACGGGCCATGGCAACTTGGGCGCTGCCATGGCAAATAATTCGGACAGGGAGACCAGAGAGGCGATAAACAGAAAACCGTGAAAGAGCCACCTGGGTGCAGGCCCGATGAGATATATCAGGACAGGCAGGGCTATAATAGCGGTTAGCCACCTCTTCAAATGCGTCATTCAGAAAATTCCGATCTCTTTCCCTGCGTTATCATGGAGATTCAGACCCTTTTCCATTCTCTGCCACCTGATCTCCGGTGGCGCCGAACCTCCTTTCTCTTTTCTGATATTCCGCCAGTGCCTTGAAATATTCTTCTTTGCGAAAATCGGGCCAGTGGGTGGAAGTCACGTAGATCTCTGTGTATGCGATCTGCCAAAGCAGAAAATTGCTCACCCGACATTCACCGCTTGTCCTGATCAGCAGATCAGGGTCCGGCATGCCCCCCCCGTAGAGATGGTCGGAAATGACCTCCTCGGTGATCTCCCGCGAGGATAAATTCCCGGATTCAACCTTCCCCGCTATCTTCTGCAGGGCATCGACTATCTCCTGCCTGCCTCCGTAACTCAAGGCCAGGGTGAGGACCATATCCTTGTTTGAGGTGGTTTTCTCACTGGTCTCCTTCAGGGCTTTCTGGACGGCCTCAGGCAATTTGTGGGTCCTTCCGACAGTCTGAAACCGTATCCCGTTTTCTTCCATTTCCCGCAGTTCGGACCTCAAAAACCGTATTAAAAGCTCCATGAGGGCGCTGATTTCGTATTTCGGCCTCTTCCAATTTTCCTCCGAGAAGGCGTATAAGGTCAGCCACGGTATGCCGATTTCCCGGTTCGTTCTAACGATTTCCCGGACCGATTCCGCTCCCTGCTCGTGACCCCGGATTCGGCTAAGGGCCCTCTTCTTGGCCCAGCGGCCATTGCCATCCATGATAATGGCCACGTGCTTTGGCAGTTTCTGTGGATTTAATTCTACCATGATGAATTCTTGGACCTTGCGTCAGGAGGATGACTGCACGGAGGGAGGTGAATCAGAATTCCATGATCTCTTTTTCTTTCTCTGCCGTTACTTCATCAACCTTTTTGATGAATTCATCCGTTATCTTTTGAACATCGTCCTGATACCTGAACAACTCATCCTCCGAGATCTCTTTTTCATTTTTCAGCTCTTTGAGTAATTCATTCGATTCACGCCGCTGATTCCTAATCGAGATCTTCCCTTCTTCCGCCATTTTTTTTGCCATTTTCGCCAATTCCTTCCTTCGCTGCTCGGTAAGCGGGGGGATGGGTATCCTGATGATCTTGCCATCGTTCACAGGGGTCAATCCGAGATCGGATTTCAATATGGCCCTCTCAATCTCTCCCATGATGGACTGGTCCCAGGGTTTAACGGTGATCAGGCGACTTTCGGGTATGGAGAGCGAGGCGACCTGATCGATGGGCATCTGCGTATCGTAACAGCTGACCCTGATGCCGTCGAGCAGTGATGTCGAAGCCCGGCCGGTTCTGATTCTCGTGAATTCCTTTCTAAGGGCCTCAATGGTCTTGTTCATACTCTGTCGACATTCGGCAAGAATTTCTTCTTTCATCTCGATCCCCCTGAAATGAGTGTACCCACCTTTTTGCCAAACGTAACCCTATGGATATTCCCCTTCTTTCGAAGATTGAATACGATGATGGGCAGCTTCTGCCCCATGGCGAGGGCGACGGCGGTCATATCCATCACCGCCAGATTGTTTTTCAACACCTCTTCGTACGTGAGCTTCGAAAAAGGCTTGGAAACGGGACCCTTTCTTGGATCGGAACTGAAAACACCGTCGACCTTGGTCGCCTTCAAAAGAACTTCCGCGCCCAGCTCCATCGCCCTCAGGGCTGCGGCCGTATCGGTACTGAAATACGGATTGCCTGTCCCCGCCCCCAGAACAACAATTCGGCCTTTTCTCAAGTGGCTCACAGCACGGCCCCTGATGTAGGTCTCCGCAACCTTATTCATGTCTATAGCGGACATGATCCGCGTTTCAGAGCCCAAACTGTTCAGGGCCTCACCCAAGGCAATGGCGTTGATGACGGTTGCCAACATGCCCATATGATCGGCAGGAACGCGCGCGATACCGTACTCGGATGATTTCAGGCCCCGAAAGATATTCCCGCCGCCGATGACGATGGCGATCTCCACCCCGAGTCTATGGGTCTCGTCAATCTCTTTGGCTACCGAATTGATGACGGCAGGATCGATGCCGAAGGCCTGATCCCCCATTAAGGCCTCTCCGCTCACCTTGAGCAGGATCCGCCTGAAACGGGGCTGATTAACGGTCATCTAATTCTCCCAGATGAAACCGCACAAACCGTCGAATGACGATATTCTCTCCGGTTTTGGCCATCAACTCATTAAGGAAATCCTGAACAGTGATATCCGGATTCTTGACATATGGCTGTTCCAACAGGCAGGACTCGGAATAGAACTTCTTCAGCTTTCCTTCGACGATCTTTTCTATGACCTTATCGGGCTTGCCGGATTTTTTCGCCTGGGTAGCATAGATCTCCCTTTCTTTCTCCAACATCTCAGGGGGAATGCCTTCCCGATCGATCGAAACAGGGTTAGAGGCCGCAATATGCATCGCTACGTTTTTTGCGAAACTCGCGAAATCCTCTGTCTTTGCCGAAAAATCCGTCTCACAGTTCACCTCTACCAGAACGCCGATCTTCCCACCCGCATGGATATAGACCTGGATCTGTCCTTCTGAGGTGGTGCGCCCCCCCCTTTTCTTGGCTGTGGCTATCCCCTTCTTCCTCAGGTAATCAATGGCCTGAGAAATATCCCCTTTACATTCCTTGAGGGCCTCTTTGCAGTCCATGATACCCACACCCGTCCGGTCCCTCAATTCTTTTACCAACGATGCATTGATCTCCAACTTACGACTCCTTCACGATATCTTTTTTGCTTGCCGATTCCTCCCTCTTGGAAACAACAATCACTTCCGGTCCCTTTTGTTCCCCTTCGGGAGGAGCCCCCTCCTCTATCATACCTTCCTCTTTCTCAGGGCCTGTTTCAGTCTCTGCCCGCAATCTCTCCTCGGCCAGGTTATGCCCCTCAATGCACGCATCTGCGATCTTCGAGCAGAACAACCGAATGGCCCGGATCGCATCATCGTTGCCCGGGATGATGTAGTCGATATCGTCAGGGTCGCAGTTCGTGTCTGCTATGGCCACCAACGGTATTCCCAGGTTTCTGGTCTCCTTGACGGCAATGGCCTCCTTTTTCGGATCGATGATGAAAACGGCGCCCGGCAATTCATCCATGTTCTTGATGCCCCCCAGGTTCTTTTGCAGTTTGGCCAGTTCTTTCTCCATCATCAGGGCTTCTTTCTTGGTGTAACGGCTGATCGAGCCGTCATTGATCATGCTTTCCAGTTCTTTGAGACGGCCGATACTCTTTCGGATGGTCTGAAAATTGGTCAGCGTTCCGCCCAGCCAACGATTGACCACGTTAAACATGCCACAGCGTTCGCTCTCCTCCACGACCGCATCGTGGGCCTGTTTCTTGGTCCCCACGAAGAGCACCGGGTATCCTTCCGATACGGTTCGGACGATGAATTGGTAAGCCGTGGCAAACAGACCGACCGTCCTTTGCAGATCAATGATATGGATCCCGTTTCTGGACCCGAAAATGTAGGGTTTCATTTTTGGATTCCAACGCCGTGTCTGGTGCCCAAAATGGACCCCCGATTCCAAAAGCTCCTTCATACTGACTGATACTGCCATGCAATCCTCCTGATTCTGCGGAGACCACGAGTGATCTCCTACCCTCGGTTTTTCCTCCGTTCAGAATATTTCCGTATCCCGCAAGATCTTCAGGCACCGGGGTCTCTTCTGAACGTGCGAATTTTGGTGATTCCCGAAAAACGTCTCTTCTGCCAAAATCTCTTAGTTATCACAACCAGATAACCAAAAAAAATGAAACTAGATTATCTAACACCATCAATTCCCTTTTTCAAGAAAAAAAAGAATCCCCATTGACCGATATTGTTTTATTCCATTATACTAAAACCATCAAAAAATCCATTCATTCCTTCTCAGGATAGGAATCAGGCCTGTGGATAAAGAGACGAAAGAGGAACTCAAAAGACTCGCCCGAAATACGGAAATCAGGGTCGCCGAAGCTTTCCTGCGGTGGAAATATAAGAAAGATGGCAAGAAGATCCCCGAGGCCCCGGATCTCCAACGTCAGTCCCAGGAGGTCACCGATCAGGCCCGGGACATCATTAAGAAACGGGGCAAAAATATCTTGAAGGAACTCAAAAAAGCCTACCAAAAAGATAAGAACCAGGAGGAATAGGGGCGTTGACCAAGGCAGAGCGTCTGAATGAGATAAGAGTTCAACTCGATCAACAGGAGAAAGAAAGGCTCTCGCCTTGGGCCTGCTTGAGCGCACATGCCCGGAGAAAAAAGCAGGAGGACAAAATTCTCAAAGGTCACAGGCAAAATTTTTCTCTGGACACGGACAGAATCCTTCACTCCTTGGCCTATTCCCGGTATATCGACAAGACCCAGGTATTCTATCTCATAAAGAATGATCATATTACCCATCGCGTCCTCCATGTCCAACTGGTCTCCAAAATCGGCAGAACCATCGGGCGTCTTCTCGGGCTCAACGAGGACCTGATTGAGGCCGTAGCTCTCGGTCACGACATCGGGCATTCACCCTTTGGACACGACGGTGAAAGCTTCCTTTCGGAACTCTCGCTGCGTTACGGGCTGGGCCACTTCCTTCATAACATACAGGGTGTCAGATCCCTCGAAAAAATAGAAAGAAAGGGCAAGGGATGGAATCTTACCGTCCAGGTCCTCGACGGCATTTTGTGCCACGACGGGGAGTTGCACAGTCAGGCTCTGCGCCCTCAAAAAGACAAAAGCTTTGAGCAGATCAACAGGGAGATCCAAGAAAAGGAAGAGAATCCTTCAAGGGATATATCGCCCATGACCCTGGAGGGTTGTGTGGTCAGGATGGCGGACACCATCAGCTATATCGGCCGGGACATCGAGGATGCCATACGGCTGGGCCTCATCAAACGGAAAGATATACCGGAAGACTGCCGCACGGTGCTGGGCGATACGAACGGATCTATCGTCTATTCCCTCGTGGAAGACCTCGTCTTCAACAGCCTGGACAAAGCGTACATCTCTTTTAGTGAAGAGGTGGGAGAGGCCCTCAAGAGGCTGAAAGAATTCAATCAGGACAACATTTACACCAACATGGTAGTCAAAAGGCAGACGCCGAAGGTGAGACTCATGTTTGAATTGCTCTTTGAAAAATACTTTAGCGACCTGGAAAGCGGAAATGAGGAATCCGATATTTTCGGGGAATTTCTGGAAGGCATGTCGCAGGGATATATCACCGGGACCTCAAACCCGGAAATGGTCCGCGATTTTATCGCAGGCATGACCGATGACTATTTCCTTAGCCGCTGCCACAAGCATCTTATTCCTCAAATCACCCCTACGCATCTTTAACATACCAATCTGCGGGCTGTTTGCCC
>JAZDGZ010000354.1:0-2678 GCA_043806375.1 Pseudomonadota bacterium
CTTCTTGCCAGGTCTCTTTTTTCTTTTTCCTCTCATGAGAGGTACCCCACAATGGTTTCACCGGCCCTGACTTTTTGTCCTGACCGGGCGATGATGCGGGTGTGGTCGGGGAGATAGATATCCAACCTGGACCCGAATCGAATAAGACCGAACCTCTGTCCGGCCACGACCTCGTCCCCCTCCCTTACCCAGCAGGCGATGCGCCTGGCGATAAGTCCGGCGATCTGGACAAAGACGATCTTATGTCCCTCATGGGTTTCAAGGGTGACGGCATTGCTCTCATTCTGCTCCGATGCCTTGTCGAGGTTTGCGGAAAAAAATTTTCCTGGACGATAGGTGACGTTCGAGACTCTGCCGCTCATAGGGACACGGTTTACATGAACGTCGAATATGGTCATAAAAACACTCACCCTCAGCGCCGGTTTACCCAGAGGGTTGTCGTCCTGCTTGAGGTCCACGATACTCAGGATCCTTCCGTCTGCAGGCGTCAAGACCGCGTCTTTATCGAAAGGGCTCCTCCTGGATGGGTCCCTGAAAAAATAGATCGTAAACAGGCTTAGCACTGCCGCAACAATCCCGAGAATGATGAGACCGAGGGTCAAAAGGACGATGGTTAGGAGCAGGCCAAAGATAATAAAGGCCAGCCCCCTCTCTTGCGACTGGCAACCTGTTGTTTATTCTATTCTGCTCTCCTTGAGGCAATGCCATGGCAACTAAAGCCTTTCCCCTCCCCAGCAGGACCATCAGCGTTCAAAGGCTATTGCGATAATCCTAAAGCCATCTTATCGTTTTCAAGCCCCATTTGTCAATGGCCTCCCCACCCCCAAAATCCGCCGCCTAATTCTTGACCCATTACTGAAATCGGCAAGTTTGGGACGATTCCTGATCACCAGGAAGGCGTCAGATGCAAGGCGCCGAGGAGCGACGACTGAGGCGTATGAGCCAATACGCCGCAAGGAAGAGCGAGCGAAGGCAACGCCGCAGATGATGCCTTGATGGTGAATCAGGGCACCCGTGGGATGGAAGTCGGCCCATCACCCTCCAGGGCAGGCCCGCAGGGGTTCGGCCTGACATCGGGGGGTCTCAAATAGGACGGAACCAACCTGTGTAGCTCATCAAACCCCTTCTCACGAGCCAGCTTGAGGCCCACATAGCCAACTGCAGAGGCCCTGAGCGTCCAGAGGTAAGGAGGCGCAAGCAATGCCCTGTGCCCAACCGTTTCCGTGATAGATGGTCCCTGGCTCTGAATATCGTTCCCCAGAAAAACGGCCGATCCCTCCGCGAACTCGGGCAGGTCCTCCACCCTCAAAGAGGTATCCTTCTTGACCCTCACCACCCCACCCTCATCCTCCGACCAACGAAAAAGGGCGGTAAAGAGTTCCCCCTTTCTGGAATGGATAACAGGACATATCTTATACGGTGTGAATGGCAACTGACTGGCCATAGCCTCCAGGCTGGAAACGCCGATGATAGGTATCTGCAAGCCCTGGCAGATCCCCTTGGCCACAGAGAGTCCTATTCTCAAACCCGTAAAACTTCCAGGCCCCGTCACCACGGCGAGGGCCGTCATCTTCCCTACATCCGTTCTTGCGGATTCAAGCAGGTGATGTAGGGCCGGCATGAGCGGACGAAACTTCTTTGATCCCCCGAAGAACACGGATTCAGCCATAAGGGCCCCCTCTTCGTTAATGAGGGCCACACTGAACTGTTGGGTTGCCGTGTTAATGGATAAAAGCATGTCATTCAAGAAGTCTGGATATATCGTTGTAGAAAACGACCACCATTAAGAAGATGAGCAGAAAGAGTCCCGCCTTCTGGGCGAGATCGCGTTTCTTGAGGCTGATCGGTTTACCGATGATCAGTTCGATAAGCAGAAAAAGGATCACGCCCCCGTCCAGTATGGGGACAGGGAGCAGGTTTAGGATGCCCAGATTGATGCTGATGACGGCCATAAGAGGGATGAGATAGACAAAACTCTCCTGGGCCAGTTGCCCCGTCATCTGCCCGATCAGGATAGGTCCCCCGAGGATTTTGATGGGTATCACCCTCTGAAAAAGCTTTACGACCGTAAGGCAGGTGAGTTTGATGACCTCCCATGTTTTTCTAACAGACTCTTTCATGCCCTCCCACGGCCCAAGATCCAGCTTGTCAAATTTCCCAGAGGCGACGATCCCGATCAGGGCGGATCGAATCTCCTCACCGAAGATATTTTTTTCCACCGCCTCTTCGGGAATAACGGACATGCTGATAAGCTCGGCCCCCCTTCGGACGGTCATGACCAGTGATTTACCCGCGTGCTTTTGAACCAACCCTTTGATCTCCGGCCAGCTTCGAATGCTTTCGCCCTCGACTGAGACAACGATGTCTCCCTTCCTCAGGCCCGCCTTATGAGCGGGCGAATCTGTCCGCACTTGACCGATTTCCGTACTCATCACCTGGATCCCGGAGATGACATAAAGGCCGAAAAACAGGAACAATGCCAGGATCAAATTGAAGAACGGCCCCGCCGCTACGATGGCTATCCTCTTCAAGACATGCTGGTTGTTGAAGGCCCTTTCCGCTTCGTGCGGTGGAAGGGATTCGGTTTCATCGCTATCTTCCCCCAGCATCTTCACGTATCCCCCCAGGGGTACCGTTGAGATCAGATATTCCGTTTCTCCGAAGGTCTTGCCCACCAA
>JAZDGZ010000355.1:0-5522 GCA_043806375.1 Pseudomonadota bacterium
GATATTCTCGAACTCTACGTCGTCTCCCTCAGGAGGAATGAGGTTAAACTATCAAAGGCCCTCTCCGGGGTGGGCGGTTTGAGTGCCCTGGAGGAGGCCTTTGAGAAGGAAATGCCGGTGGAGGGGACAGTGAAGGCCCAGATCAAGGGGGGCTTCCAGGTGGAAGTCGTGCAAAGGAGGGCCTTTTGCCCCATGAGCCAGATGGATCTGAGGTTTTTCGAAGATCCGGAGGAGTATATCGGAAAGACCTATGCCTTTCTCATCACCCAGTTTGAGGAGGAGGGGAGGAATATCGTCCTTTCGAGGCGAGAGCTGCTCAGACGGGAGCAGGAAAAAGGGGCGAGAGGATTTTGTGAAGGGCTGAAGGTGGGGGCTGAACTGCAGGGGAGAGTCACCAAGCTCATGCCCTACGGCGCTTTTGTAGAGCTTTTTCCGGGTGTCGAAGGCATGGTCCATGTGTCGGAGGTCAGCTGGGCAAGGGTGAATGCCCCTTCAGACGTGCTGGGTGTGGAGGAGCAGGTTGCGGTCAAGGTGCTCGACATGGAGCAAGGGACGGGGCCCGTCCCGAAAAGGATATCCCTGTCCATAAAGCAGACCGAAGGAGACCCCTGGGACAAGGTGCAAGGCACATTTCAGGAAGGCGAAAAGCTTCGGGGAAAAGTGACGCGATGCGCCAGTTTCGGCGCCTTTGTGGAGTTGACGCCGGGGGTGGAGGGCCTGGTCCACATCAGCGAGATGAGTTACAGGAAGAGGATTCTGAGGCCGGAAGAAGTGGTCGAACCCGGCGACACCGTTGACGTGATGGTTAAGGAAGTCGATTATGGAAGAAGGAGGATCTCCTTGAGCATGAAGGATGCCGAAGGAGATCCGTGGATAGAGGTGCAGGAAAAATACAGGATTGGCCAGTTCCTGGAGGGTACTGTGGAAAAAAGGGAACGATTCGGCCTCTTCGTCGCCCTGGAGCCTGGCATTACAGGCCTTCTTCCCATTTCCAAGATCAAAGGCTCCGCCAATTCAGGGGCGATCGAGAAACTGAAACAGGGGGATCGCCTTTCGGTCCTTATCGAAGAAATCCATCCCGGCGAACGGAAAATCACGCTCGCCCCGAGCGATTCAAAAGAAGAGGGCGATTGGCGGCAATTTGTGAAGAAAAAGGATAGGCCATCGGGCCTTTTTGCCGAGAAACTTCAGCAGGCCCTGAAGGCCAAGAACGGGGACTCTTGAAGAGTCATTACCAGATAATACCGGAATACCCTGCCCGGAGGGGCGGGGAAGAGCCGAGTTCATTATTCTTTGAACCGCAGAATACCCGCCTGCCATGCAGAGAGTTTAGCGGTGTGGACACAACGTGGCACCAATGACCGCCGCTGGGCCAATTCGCGAATCTCGGCAAAGGCATTGCGGGCAGGTCGAACAAAGAATGTCGAATATCGAACTGAAAACTTCATCATTCTGCGGTTCCTTGTTCGAAATTCGACATTCCATATTTTGAGGCCCTCACGCCCAACCCCCCCAACTGCCCCGTGTGTTAAGTGTGGGTGAAGGTCACCGTACCGGCGGGAGGGGATGAAGGGGAGGGGAAAGGGATTGACGGGCCTGAGATCAAGGGGAGAGGTATGGCTAACGGATACGCGGGAAGGATCGGCTTTGTGGATCTGACGAGAGGGGAGGTGCGGGAGGAAAGGCTTGACGAGGGCCTGGCCCGCGATTTTATCGGCGGGTACGGCCTTGGCGTGCGCATCCTGTTTGAGCGCCAGGCAGCCGGCACGGATCCTCTTGGACCGGAAAACACCCTTGGTTTTGTGACCGGTCCGCTGACGGGAACAAAAGCGCCTACCGGGGGGCGGTATTCGGCGGTCTGTAAGTCTCCGTTAACGGGAGGCTGGGGGGATGCCAATTCCGGCGGATATTTCGGCAGTGAACTGAAGGCCGCGGGCTGGGACGCCATTTTTGTGACGGGCGCCGCCCGTTCCCCAAAGTATCTCCTCGTTACTCGGGAAGGCCTGGAGTTGAGAGAGGCGGCCCACCTCTGGGGAAGGGATACGGTGGACGCCGAGGCATTGCTTCGAAAAGAACTGGCCGACCCGAAAATCAGGGTCGCATCCATCGGACCCGCCTCGGAGCGGTTGTCCCTCATCAGCGGCATTGTAAATGACGGCGGCCGGGTGGCCGCCCGCTCAGGGGTGGGCGCGGTGATGGGCTCAAAGGGCCTGAAGGCCTTGGCGGTGAGGGGTAAGAAAAAGGTCGCTGTCGCCGATGAGGCGCGGCTCGATGAATTGAAAAAGGCCTACTTAAAGGAACTTCGCAAGAAGGGCGGCTTTGCAGAGGGCCTTATGTCCCATGGAACCTGTGGGGCGACCCACGGGCTCGTGGCGGCCGGGGCGGCTCCCGTAAGGAACTGGCTCCTGGCAGGAGACAAGGCCCTGCCAGATCTGAAAAAGCTCACAGATCCGGATGGGATCATTCGGCATCAGGTCAAGAAATACGGGTGCGCCAACTGCCCGATCGCCTGCGGGGGGATCTTCAAAGTATCAGAAGGGCCTTATCCTGTTGAAGAGGTCCATAAGCCCGAATACGAAACCATGGCCGCCTTCGGCCCCATGTGCATGAACAATGACCTTCTCGCCGTCATCAAATTGACGGATATGTGTAACAGGAGTGGCCTGGATAGCATCTCGGCGGGCTGCGTCATCGCCTTTGCCATGGAATGTTTTGAAAAGGGGGCTATCTCCAAGGCGGATACGGACGGCATCGAGCTGAGGTGGGGAGACGCAAAGGCCATGATTGCCATGCTGGACAAGATGATTCGCCGTGAAGGATTCGGCGACATTCTGGCCGACGGCGTCAGATTGGCCGCCCAAAGGATAGGGAAGGGCACGGAGGAATATGCCGTGCATGTGGGCGGCCAGGAACCCGGAATGCACAGCCCCCTTTTCCTGCCCAGTCGAGGCACGGCCTATGTCAGCGATCCCACGCCAGGCCGACATACCGCCTCTCCCATGGCCAGAATCGACACCGGCATGGCCTCCATTGCCCCCTATCCGGAGCTGCAATTCCGGGGTTTTGAGCGCTACGAATACAAGAGCAAAGGTGCGGCCAGTGCCACCGCCTCCTCCTACTGGCAGGTCGGAACCTGCGCCGGGGTCTGCCTCTTTCCTGTTGTCTTTTTCGGCAACTACCCCCTGGTGGACTTCCTTAACGCCGTGACCGGGTGGGATGCCGGCATGGAGGAGATCCTGGAGACCGGGGCCCGCATACAGACCCTCAGGCAGTGTTTCAATATAAGAGAGGGGATAAATCCCGCGGACGTCCGCCTGCCTCCTCGGCTGGCAGGAATTCCGCCGCAGAAGGAGGGGCCCCTGGCCGGTGTCACCATTGACATCGATACCCTTGCCGGCGAATATGTTAAGGCGATGGGGTGGGATCCCGCCACGGGGTTCCCCGCCAGTGCCACCCTGAAACGACTCGGACTGAGCGACCTGGTGGAGGATCAGGGGGTTGTTTGACCAAAAGATCAATCTATTGTAGTCTGTAATCGGGTGGGCCCAAATAGAAAGGTAGGCATTCCCGATAGAGGGAAGGGTAAGGTCGGATCTTATCTGAATGGGATGGTGAGCCGTGATCAAGCTCTATATGATGGACGGAGTAGAGGAGATTCAGTCCTTCGATTTTGAGGGGGATACGGTCTATATCGGAAGGTCGCCGGATAATCACGTCGAAATGATTGACGGGCACGTTTCCAGGAGGCATTTGAAGATCCGGAAAAGGGGAGATCGGTACGTTGTCCTGGACCTGAAAAGCAAAAATGGGACCTATGTGAACGGCGAGCTGATAAGCCCGGGGGTTGAAGTTGAAGTACAAGAAGGATTGCCCATCACCCTCGGCATGAGCCTGATTTGTTTGGGGAGGGCCTGCCTGGAGGAGGTTATGCCCTTCGTGGATGCCATCTATGAGTCCGACAAACTCGTCGAAATTAGCGGGTTTCCGCTGAAAGATAGACCCATGACACCCCAAAGGAACATGGAGTTGATCGCCAACGTCTCAGACGTGCTGAAGGGGTCCCTGACCCTGAGAGAGATCCTTGAAAGGATCCTGACACACATCTTCGAGCTCTTGAGAAGAGTTGACCGAGGCGCCATTCTCCTGATCGACGGGGAGTCCGGGAAGATCACGGAGGCTTTGTCCAGATACAAGAGGATGGGAGATCCTGCGGCCGTGATCTACAGCAGAACGGTGGTGAAGCGGGTCATGGCGGACAAGAGAGCCTTCATGATGCTGGACACTTTCAGCGAGGAGCGAGGCAATCTCTCCGAAAGCATGGAGGTGATGAAAATCAGATCCGTCCTGTGTCTTCCCCTGATCAGCAGATCCAAAATGCGGGGGCTCATCTATCTGGATTCCATCGAAGAGCCCAACGGATTTCGAAACGAGGACCTTTCCCTCCTTACGGCACTGAGCGCGCCGGCGGCCCTTGCGATCGAGAATGCGCTGCTCTATTCAGGGGGACAAGAGGGGCCGCTGAACTGAACCCCTTCGGGGCTGCGCTCAGAGGTCCCCAAAAATCATCGACCTTCCCCGTGGTTCCGCATCCTATCCGTCTCGGTTTCCTTCCATCACGAATGGGGTTGATTATTTTTGCGGATCATGTAAAGAGAGGTCCTTGATCCAGATCTAAGTTATCAGAAGGAGCGGTTTGAAATGCGTGTACTCTCAGGTATCCAGCCTTCCGGTGAGCTTCACATCGGAAATTATTTCGGGATGATGAAGCCTATGATCGAATACCAGGAGGTTTCCGAACTCTATTGTTTCATCGTCAACTACCACGCGATGACGTCGGTCTTTGAAGGCAAACGGCTCGCTCACGGCACAATGCAGGTGGCCCTTGATTTTCTGGCCCTCGGACTCGATCCTGAAAAGGCCATTTTCTGGGTCCAGGCCGACGTTCCCGAGGTCACCGAACTGACCTGGGTTCTCAACAATGCGACCCCCGTGGGACTTCTCCTCAGGAGCCATTCTTACAAGGACAAGGTGGAGCAGGGAATCGCGCCAAACCATGGTCTCCTTTCTTATCCGGTGCTCATGGCCGCGGACATCCTCCTCTACCAGGGGGAGCGGGTCCCGGTCGGCAAAGACCAGCAACAGCACCTGGAAATCACGCGTGATATTGCCATCAAGTTCAACAGCACCTACGGGGAGACGTTTGTCATTCCCAAGGCCGAGATCAATCCCCACGTTCCCCTGGTCGTGGGAACGGACGGCCGCAAGATGAGCAAGTCCTACAACAATACGATCGATATTTTTTGCGAGGAGCATGAACTGCGACAAAAGATCGGGGGGATCGTCACGGATTCGACTCCTGTGGCCGATCCTAAAGATCCGGACAAATGCAACCTCTTCATCAATATATCCCTGTTCATGGAGGAGGGAGAAAAGGCGGAACTCGCCGACCGTTATCGGCGGGGAGGTCTCAAGTACAGTGAGGTGAAAAAGGACCTCTTTGCCCGCATGTGGGAGTATTTTCG
>JAZDGZ010000356.1:0-11440 GCA_043806375.1 Pseudomonadota bacterium
AAGGGAAAAAATGGCTGTGAAGATGCCCAAAACGAGGGCCAGAAGAAATTGCCAGGAGGCATGATCCATGGCCTCTTTGATCCGGAGGGAGAAGAGCCGTTTCAGAAAAAAGATATCAAAGGACCTGATGCCCTGGATGAGTTCTTCGTAGATGCCCAAGATAAAGGCCATGGTGCCCCCCGACACCCCGGGTACGACGTCGGCGGCCCCCATGCAGAAGCCCTTCAGCCAAATCACAATATAAGAGATGAACGATCGATTTCTCATTCCAAGTTCCTAATCTCCTCGAAGATTGTGGGTTTCATTCGTCCGATTTATTGGAGTACTGGAGTACTGGAGTACCGGGCTATCCCTCCCCGTAAAGCGCATTACTCTTTTTGATGGTCTCGTAAAAAGTCCCCTTGCGTAATTCCGTTCATGGTTCGATACCTCACCACGAACGGAAAATCAGATACTTACGGTTGCTTTCAACCGTTCGCCCTGAGGTTTACCCGCCTTCGGCGGCGCCAGAGGCGACCAGGGTATCGAAGGGTGAACGGGACTTTTTACGAATGCATCAATGTTCTAGGAGGGGAAAGAGACTCAGGCATTATCATAGTTTCAGCCAACCCCGGTGTCAACCAAAGCAGGCTTGAATCCGTAATAGTCCTTGATATATGTGATATAATCGGCTAATTTTAAACGTTTTGTAAATCTCGAAAGCGCTCCTATGACCCATTCGCCAAATAGTGTGCTTATTGATCTCTCTGCGTTGGTGCATAACCTGAATCAGGTGAAAAGGCTGATCAGCGGAGAGACCAAAGTCATGGGCGTCGTCAAGTCTGACGCTTACGGACATGGCCTCTTGCCGGTCTCACGGGTGCTTGAGAAGGAGGGCGCAACTTGCCTGGGTGTGGCCCATCTTCACGAGGCCTTGGAACTCCGGCAAAACGGCCTGAGACTGCCCGTTGTCATCCTATGCGGGATACAGACGAGGGATGATGCCAGAGCGGTCATTGAATATGGTCTCACCCCGGTGCTTTTTGATCTGCTTATGGCTGAGGTTCTTGCGGAAGAGTGCGCCAAGTCGAAGAAAAGGGTTCATGTACAGGTGAAGGTGGACACGGGGATGGGGCGTCTAGGCATCATGCTTCCAGATTTGGCCCCTTTTCTCGGAGCGCTCATGAGACATCCGGAACTCCAGGTGGAAGGGCTGACTTCTCACCTTTCCTCGGCCGACGAGCCCACGGATCAGTTCACAAAGGGCCAGATCGAGGGTTTCAGGAGGGCCATCGGGGCGGCCCGCGGTCTGGGACTGAAGCCCACTTTTAACAATCTGGGGAACAGCGCAGGAGTTATGGGATATAGGGATGCCCACTTTGATATGGTGAGACCGGGCATCATGCTGTACGGAGGGCTTTCCTCACCCGGATACCGGAGTGCATCGTCGCTCAGGCCCGTCATGCATTTTCTGGGAAGAGTCGTGCAGGTAAGGGATTTGCCCGGTGAGACGCCGGTCAGTTATGCAAGAACCTATTACACTAAAGGGCCCCAAACCATTGCGGTCCTTTCGGCGGGCTACGGTGACGGCCTGCCCAGGAGTCTCTCGAATAAGGGTAGCGTCCTGATCCAGGGGAGGAGAGCTCCCATTGTGGGAACGGTGTGTATGAACATGATCATGATTGATGTGAGCGGATCGAGGGATATCAGGGCGGGTGATGAGGTGGTTTTCCTGGGCTCACAGGGTAATGAATGCATTACGGGTGACGAGGTGGCTGATTGGGGAGGGACCATCTCTTATGATATCTTTTGTTCCATAGGGCAAAGAAACGCCAGAAAGTATATCCCATGAAGGAAAGACTGGATGCCATTTTAAAAGCCACGCTCAGGAGGTGCTTCGAAAACGGACGGCTGAAAGAGACCCCCCTTCCGGACTACGTCATTGAGGTCCCGAATAATTCAAATCACGGTCATTTTGCGACGAACCTCCCGCTAACCCTTGCCTCCTCCCAGAAGCGCCGGCCCGCGGACATTGCAGGCGTCATTCTCGATCATCTGGAGGATGATGGAACCATTGTCGAAAAGGCGGAGGTCGCGGGCCCGGGTTTCATCAATTTTACGATCCACAGAGGGGAATGGCACCGACTTCTATCGAGCGTCGTTGCGTCCGGAAAAGCCTACGGCCGAACGGAGTTGGGTGAAGGGAAGAGGGTTTTGGTGGAATTCGTGAGCGCCAATCCGACGGGCCCCCTTCACCTGGGTCATGGGCGCGGCGCGGCCTTGGGGGACACCCTCTGCAGGATCCTCGCTCATACCGGTCACGAGGTGGTTCGGGAATTCTATATCAATGACGCAGGACAGCAAGTGAGAATCCTTGGGGAGTCTATCTACAGTCGATGGAGGCAGATCTCCAGACCGGACTATCCCTTTCCGGAGAACGGTTATCACGGCGACTATATCCCGGATTTGGCCAAAGAGATCTCCTCTCGAGTTGACCTGGGTTCCCTGGACCCGGCGGAGGCGATCAGCCGCTGTACAGCCCTGGGAAAAGAGATCATGCTGGAAGAGATCAGGCGAGATCTGTCCGACTTTCGAATCGACTTCGATGTCTGGTTCACTGAAAGCGACCTCTATGCCTCCGGTCTCATTGAAGAGGCCCTTGACATGATCAAAGCCAGGGGACAGGCCTACGATGAAGAGGGCGCCTTATGGATCAGAACTTCCGCTTTTGGAGATGATAAGGATCGTGTTGTAAGAAAAGGGGACGGGGAGTATACGTACTTTGCCTCTGATATATCCTATCACCTCGATAAGTGGAAGAGGGGTTTTTCAAAGGCGATTAACATCTGGGGAGCGGACCACCATGGCTATGTCCAGCGAATGAAGGCGGCCCTGAAGGTAAACGATCTCGACGAGAACTGGCTTTCGGTCTTGCTCATCCAGTTGGTAAAACTGTGGAAGGGCGGCGAGGAGATAAAGATGTCCAAGAGGGCCGGCCGTTATGTCACGCTCAGAGAGCTGATCGATGATGTTGGGGTGGATGCGGCACGGTTCGTCTTCCTGACGAAAAACCACGACTCACAGCTCGATTTTGACGTAGATCTTGCGAAAAGGCATGACAGCGACAACCCGGTCTATTACGTGCAGTATGCCCACGCAAGGATTTGCAGCATCTTCAGGAAAGCCGCATTGGAGGGAATCTCGTTGTCCGAGCATGGGAGCCTGGTTCTCGAAGGGCTGGTGTTGGATGAGGAAATGGCACTCATCAGGCTCATGGCCGAATTTCCACCTCTCTTGGAGGATATCAGCCAAAGACTGGAGCCTCATCGGCTGACATACTACCTGACGGAGTTGGCATCCCTCTTTCACAAGTACTTCAATTTGGGTACGAAGGAGCCTGAGAAACGTATCGTCTGCACAGACAGGGACCTGAGCCAGGCCCGGCTCTTTCTGGCACAAGGGATAAGGATCGTACTGAACAACGGACTGCAGCTTCTCGGCATTCATGCCCCGGAGAGGATGTAGGTAGGGCTGATGAACAATGACCAGAGAAAGGCCCAAATCGAAAAAAAGCCCTAAGAAGAAGTATCAAATCGAGATGACATCCCTTTCTGTTTTTTTGTGGGGGTTCTGCCTCTTTTTTCTTCTGGGGTGGATTTTCTTGTTGGGAATTCTAGTCGGCCGTGGATTCCTGCCGGCAACCGTCCCGGGAATATCGGAATTGAAGGATCAAGTCAACAAATTGCAGGAGATGATCACCTCCAATAAGAATTCGGGCACAAAGCCCAACAAGAAAGAGGATCAGGACCCGAAACTCGCCTTTTACGAAAGGCTCTCCAACAAGAAGGACGAGGCCAAAACAGGAGGGGCGCCTGAAAGAAAGGGAGAGACCTTGCAGAAGGGGACCGGGGGCGCAAAATCCCAGACAGCGCAGGAAGGAAAGCCGGAGGGAAGGCCGGCGAATTCCAGGATAGAAACCACCCGGAAAGATGGGGCTCCATCGTTGCAGGGACGACCCGATTCAGTGAGCCCTCACGGCGGTCAATTCACGGTTCAACTTGCCTCTCTCGAAGAGAAAAGCAGTGCAGAGCGGATGATCAGAAGTCTGGGCGAGAAGGGTTACGATGCTTATTATTACGAGGCCGAGGTGCGGGGAAAGACCTATTACCGGATCAGGTGTGGGAGATTCACGAACCGAGAAGAGGCGGATGTCTTTGCCAGGAAATTGGCAAAGACCGCGGGGATGAAAGGCTTTGTCACCGATGTCGAATAAAGGAACAATGATCAGAAAGGCTGTTGTAGCAGACATTCCGGCCGTACACAAAATGCTGGGCCATTACGGGGCTCAGGGCCTGCTCCTTCCCAGACCACTGAGCGAACTCTACGACCATTTGAGAGATTTTTTTATCCTCACAGAGAATGGTGGAGACCTCCGAATCCTAGGCGTGTGCGCCCTGGGCGTATGTTGGGAGGATCTTGCGGAAATCAGGTCCCTGGCCGTGGTGGAGGATCTGCATGGGAAAGGCTACGGTTCCCTGCTGGTCAGGACATGTCTTGATGAGGCCAAGACGCTCGGGATCAAGCGGGTCTTTACCTTGACCTATGTGGATGAATTTTTTACCAAGATGGGCTTCAGACAGGTGGAGAAGGCGGTTCTTCCCCATAAAGTCTGGGCCGATTGTCTAAAATGCGCCAAATTTCCAGACTGTGACGAGACCGCGATGGTCCTTGAATTCTAGCAGGTGTTTTTCAGCAACCTGCTAGACTTTTTTGCGAGGCAAGGGAGGATGGCACCATGTTCGGCATAGGACTGCCAGAATTGATTGTGATTATGGTCATAGCCCTGATTATCATCGGGCCTAAAAAACTGCCCGACCTTGCCCGGGCCCTCGGCAAAGGCATGGCCGAATTCCGAAAGGCGACCCAGGAGATCAAGGAGAGCCTGGATCTGGACGAAGAGATTCACGACCTAAAAAAAGATCTCGTTGACTCCGTTAGCGGGCTGAACGAGCCCCCGGCTGATTTCGGGGATGAAGAGGGCGAGGCAACGGAATTTGCGGGTCACGAGGATGCGGCCGTTCTTCCGGAAGAGGCTGAAAAGGGCAGGGTGGAGGAGGCAATATCGCCGGAAAAGAAAGAGGAACCCGCTGATCACGGAGGCCAAACGGGATGAAGAGCGATGAAAAAAAGCCCTTTCTGAGCCACCTGGAAGAGCTGCGGCGGAGACTGATTGCCTGTGCCATCGCCGTGGGGGTCGGTTTCGTGGCCTGCTATTTTTTTTCCGAACAATTATTCCAGGTACTCATAGGGCCCTTAAAGGCCAATATGCCGGCGGGAGAAAGGCTCATATATACCAATCTGCCCGAGATGTTCTTCACCTATATCAAGACGGCCTTTGTCGCGGCGCTCTTGCTGGCGGCACCCTTTATCTTTTATGAAATCTGGATGTTTGTGGCCCCCGGTCTCTATCAGAAGGAAAAGAAATATGTGATCCCCTTCGTTGTGTTTTCTTCCATCCTTTTCGTGGGAGGGGCCCTTTTTGGCTACTTCATTGTCTTTCCCTTTGGGTTCAGGTTCTTCCTGGCCTTTGCCAACGAATACGTTCAGGCCCTGCCCTCTGTGAAGCAATACTTTTCCTTTTCCGTCAAGCTCCTGCTTGCCTTTGGCGTCGTCTTTGAGCTCCCGGTGGTGGTCTTTTTCCTGGCCAGGGTGGGACTGGTTACATCGGACCTTATGAGGAAACAACGAAAGTACGCCATCCTGTTGATATTTATTGTCGCCGCTATCCTCACTCCTCCCGATGTGATCACCCAGCTTATGATGGCAGGACCTCTTCTCATTCTCTATGAAATCGGGGTCTTTATTGCAAGGATTGCTCAAAGGAAAAGGGCTGAGGAGCGGGATATTCCGGAAGAAGGCTCCTAGGGTCGCCTGCAGGTCCTACGACCTCGCCCGACGGCCGCTTGGTCAGGGGAAGAACGGCGAGGCGTCTTCCGCGCACGGTCAGCAGGAGAGGGTCTTTCACCGCCTCCCTTTGGTGGTCAAACGACAGCTTTCCAGTAAGGCCATGAAAATCACCTGCCTCCAGGAGGGCGTCCCTGAGGTCTCTCCTCCTTTTGATCGGCGCCCTGTTGATAAGATCCATGAGCAATCGAATGGTGTCATAGCCTGTTGCGGCCAACAACCCCGGTGCGGAATCGAAGTTGGCCTTATAGAGTTCTACGAATTCCCTGGTGAGGTCTTCTGCGCTCTCGGCAAAAAATCCTGAAGGGAAGAGGGCCCCTTGCACATAATCCCCGGCCATCTTAATGAGCTCGGGAGACTGCCACAGGCTGGTACCCAGAAACCGGATGTGAAATACATTATTAAAAGGAAATTGTGGGACTATGAGCGCTGCCTGTTGGTAATTGTCGGGGAGAAAGACGGCGTCGAAGTCCACGATGGGTTCCGGTTCCCCCTCCTTTTCCTTCGGGTCATATAGGGCAGCCCCCGCCGCTTCATAGGACGGGTATTTCATCGCCTTAAGCATCTGCACCAATGATTCCGGCCTGGGATAATATAGACCGACCATCTTCTTGATCTCCTCGGCAAAGTCGGTTTCCTCCGTTTTATAGGACTCCACCGCATGGATGCTTCCCCCCAATTCCTCCACCTTGTCCCAGAAGAGATTCATAAAGAACATTCCGTAACGATTATCCGGGTAGAGGATGGCGAACCTTTTCAGGCCCATCCGGCCGATCGCCGTGTCGAGAAGCCATTCGACCTCCATGGCGGGGATCAAGAAGTTTCGAAAGACCATGTCCCCCTCGGCCGTTATGCCGTCCTTTTGGGTGAGGGTTATGATGGGGACACCCAGTTCTTGGGCCTTCCTGGCTGAGGCCACAGCGGGTTTGCTGGCAAGGGGCCCGATGACGGCCATGACTTTGCCTTCCTTCACCAGTTTCTCGAGTCCCAGGATCGCTGTCTCCGCCTCTCCACGGGTGTCCTCGATGACCAACTCCATGCTTTGCTCTCCGGCAGAATCCTTGAAGAGCCCCATGCCCAGCTGAATGCCGTTCAAGACCTCCTGCCCGTAGATCGCAAAGGGCCCGGTCAGAGGCAAAAGACATCCTATCACACCCTTCTGGACCGAGAGCTCTTCTCTTATTCTGGTAAGGATCTCCCGCCCCATATCTACCCACCGCTGTTCCGGCGTAGACCGGACCAGCGCGGCTGCCGCCTCTTTGGCCTCTTCCATCCTGTTCGACTCCAGGTAAAGAGAGGCCATTTTGTGATAAATAGGAGGGATGAATGGGGTCCCTTCGGCAGGGCGTGACATCTCTGTCAGATCTTCCAAGGTGGCGCTCTCAATAAGGCCGACTATTCGTCTCTCTATTTCCTCCTTCCTGTCAGGGGTATCACCGAACTCTGCCGCGGCCCCTAACCACCATTGTAAGGCCTGGGGTTTATCTTTCAAAGCCAGGGAATCGTTCCCCAAGAGCAGGAGCATCTCACCTCTCATTGGGTTTTGAGGATAACTCTCAACCCATCTCAGGGCCTCGCTTCTGGAGCTCTGGAAATCGCCCAGCCGATAAAGGATATGGGCCATGTTATACTGAATGACGGGCAATTGGGGGTGGTCGGGAAATTCTCTGGTGAGCCTTTGAAAAAGGGCCAAGGCCTCATCATAGCGATAGCTTTGATAATAGATATCCGCCATCCTGTAGAGGGCCTCCCCGGCCGTTTTGCCTTTCGGAAACCGGTCCAGGTAGCTTGCATATTCTTCCACGGCTCTGTCATGGTTCCCGGCCAGGAAGTCGGCTTCCGCCCTCGCAAAAAGGACCTTGTCAGGATCGGGTTCGGGTTGTTCTACTACCTCGGGGGGTCTCTCCTTCACGACGGCCTTGGGCTGGCAGCCGAGAAAAAAAAGGGCTATCCCCAAGGCAATGATGGGGATAGCCCGGCAACTTAGGCACGGCCTAAATTTCACTTTTTCACTTCCTCGAAATCTGCATCCACCACGTCATCATCTTTGGCAGGTCCTCCTCCGGATTCATGGGATCCGCCGCCGCCGGCCTGGGCCTTTTGTGACGCCTGGGAATACATGGTCTCTGCCAGCTTGTGGGAGGCCTGGGTCAATTCGTCCGAAAGGCGCTTGATCTCCTCGGTGTCATCCCCTTCCATGGCCTTCTTCAGCTTTTCAACGGTCTTGTTGATCTCTCCCTTTGTCGTTTCATCCAGTTTATCCCCCAGTTCCTTCACGGACTTCTCCGTACCATAGATCAGGGAATCTGCCATATTGCGGGCGTCGATCAACTGTCTCTTTTTCTTGTCCTCTTCAGCGTGGAGTTCGGCATCCCTCACGAGCTGCTGGATCTCCTCTTCCTTAAGACCGCTTGAGGCGGTAATCTTGATGGATTGTTCCTTGCCCGTGCCCATATCCTTGGCCGATACATTCACGATGCCGTTGGCATCAATATCAAAGGACACTTCGACCTGGGGGATCCCCCTTGGGGCCGGTGGAATTCCCACAAGCTGAAAGCGTCCGAGGGTCTTGTTATTGGCCGCCATCTCGCGTTCGCCCTGAAGCACGTGTATCTCGACGGCGGGCTGATTGTCGGCAGCCGTTGAGAAGGTCTGGCTCTTCTTGGTTGGTATGGTCGTATTCTTCTCGATGAGTTTGGTGAACACGCCCCCAAGGGTTTCGATGCCAAGGGAGAGGGGGGTTACATCCAGAAGAAGGACATCCTTGACCTCGCCTTTCAGGACGCCGGCCTGAATCGCCGCACCCATAGCGACCACCTCGTCCGCGTTGACCCCTTTACTCGGCTCCCTGCCAAAGATCTCTTTCACTTTTTGCTGCACCTTCGGCATCCTGGTCATGCCGCCGACCAAGATGACCTCATCGATATCGGAGGGACTGAGACCTGCGTCCTTGATGGCTGTCTTGCAGGGTCCTACAGTCTTTTCGATCAGGTCGTCGACAAGGGCTTCGAGCTTTGCCCGGCTCAGCTTGAGGTTGAGGTGTTTAGGACCGCTTGCGTCCGCAGTGATGAAGGGCAGGTTAATATCCGTCTCGATCGAGGAAGACAGTTCCATCTTCGCCTTCTCGGCGGCCTCCTTCAGCCTCTGAAGGGCCATCTTGTCGTTCCGGACGTCGATGCCCTGATCTTTTTTGAACTCATTCGCCAGATATTCCACGAGGCGAAGATCGAAGTCCTCTCCTCCCAGGTGGGTGTCTCCATGGGTCGCCTTGACTTCAAAGACCCCCTCGCCGATCTCCAAGATGGATATATCAAAAGTCCCTCCACCAAGGTCAAAGACGGCGATCATCTTGTCTGCTTTCTTGTCCAACCCATAGGCGAGCGACGCAGCCGTCGGCTCGTTGATAATCCTCAGGACCTCCAGTCCGGCGATCCGCCCTGCGTCTTTCGTCGCCTGCCTCTGGCTGTCGTTAAAATAGGCGGGGACTGTAATCACCGCCTCCGTCACCTTTTCCCCCAAATAATCCTCGGCGGTCTGTTTCATCTTTTGAAGAATCATGGAGGAAATTTCCGCCGGGCTATAGTTCTCTCCCTTCACCGTCAATTGGGCGTCTCCATTGGATGCCTTGGAGATCTTGTAGGGAAGCACCTTGATATCCTTCTGCACTTCCGGCGATTCAAATTTGCGGCCAATAAGCCTCTTGACGGCGAAAATCGTGTTGTCCGGGTTTGTGATAGCCTGCCTCTTGGCTATTTGCCCGACCAGTCTTTCTCCCTTATCGGTAAAGGCGACTATGGACGGCGTCGTTCTGCTCCCTTCCGCATTGGTGATCACCGCAGGATCGCCTCCTTCCATCACTGCCACGCACGAATTGGTTGTGCCGAGATCAATTCCTATTACCTTGCCCATTTTTACCTCCTAAAGTACCTTCACACTTTTGTTTTTCCGGATATGCCCCATCGGGAGTCTGGCCTTGGCCAGTCGATCATTACATTAATACTTGCCCTTATTCACAACCACTTTGGCGGGGCGGATAAGGCGGTTGTTAAGGATATAGCCTCTCTGAAGTTCATGGAGGACCTTGCCCTTTTCAACCCTGCCGTCTTCCATCTCGGAAACGGCTTCGTGGTAATTGGGGTCGAAAGGCTCACCCTCTGCTTTCACTTCCTCAAGGCCTGACTTCATGAGGGTGTCCTTTAATCCCTTCAGGGTCAGTTCCACCCCTTCTTTGAGAGCAACGAGGGCGTTCTCATTTTCCGTATGAGATATGGCCTGTTCCAGGTTGTCTATGACGGGCAATATCTCCTTCATAAGGGACTCGTTAGCGAACTTGAGCCAATCGTCTCTCTCTTTTTTATTCCTCTTCTTTATATTTTCAATCTCTGCCTGAGATCTCAGGTAGAGATCGTGGTTTTTTTCCGACAGCTGCTCAATCTCCTTGAGCCTTTCAATCAACTGGCCCTTGGTCATCTCTTCCAAGGGCCTCTCTTCAGTCGTTCGAACCTCTTCAACGGGTCTTTCTTCACCTTGAGTTCCTGTGATCTCCTTGGACTCCACCGCTTCGAGCTCTACTTTTTCCTTCCCGTCACCCATCCTTCGAGTCGAACGTCTCCTTTCCTTAGAACTAAAAGCGCGAAATGTAATGATTTCAAGTTGATAGGAAGCTACCAACCCCTTGTTACGTTAAGCATCTGCACGAAGCTTGTCAAGGCGAGCCGGGCGAGGTTTTTTCAAGGGTTTCTGAGGCTCTCCAGGCCTTTGCCAAAGCCTTCAACTCCCCCTCCTCGACCCTGCCTTCAGCCACATAAAGGCCTTCATTTTTTTCCAGCTCACCGAGGTGTTTACCGACAACCGAGGCTAGGTCTTGGATCAATCCGGGGGCATATTCTCTTGTCGAAAGTCTTGTCGACGAATCATCGCGACCCGTCGGCTTTATAAACAGCCCGTCGGCGCCGGCTTGAAAGATCGCGACCGCGTCGCTGATCAGGGACTTCCTGGTGTAAAAGACACAAGGGACTCCGGGAAAGGATTTTCTGGCCTGGCGGAGATTCCCCAAACCGTACTTCCTGTTTTGGCCCACCCGGCCGCAAACGTCCTCAAAGAGGTTTCGCCAGCCGGTCACAATGGAAAAAAGCCTCTTCAGGTATTCATTGTTTCGATCGCCCTTGAAGTCCTCCAATCCATCATAGACAGAGTCCAGGGACTTGAATTCGGCGAGCCTTTTTTCCAACTCATTCTTCGGTGTGATAGAGGGATTCCTGACCGTCTCGTCCTGCCCCCAGAGGTCGAGGAGAAAGAGGATCGGGATTCTGCGTCCCAGCCTTTCCATGGCCTCCTCGAATGTGTAGGCCTGGACAAAGGTCAAATGGGGGGCGGACGGCGCTATCTCGTCCCCCATGAGATCGTGTTCGAATTTGGAATCATCGATGAAGCAGATAATGAGATCCATGGGAATGCCTTCTCCTTTCCGGCGCATGGGCTCAACCTCTCAAGGGCG
>JAZDGZ010000357.1:0-2581 GCA_043806375.1 Pseudomonadota bacterium
ACCACTTCGGCTGCTTCAAGGGGGTGAGTACAACATAGCAGGGGATTCGACGTATTCGTCGCTCCCTTCGTTGAAATGCAGAAAAAAGGAGATGTGGCATCTACCTGCAACTTCTTTCCATTATGCCAGAAAAAAAGGATAAACAACCTATGTCGCAGGCAGGCCTGAAAACGGCAAGGCTCCGGCTAACGCGCAGGGGCTTTATCAGGCTGTGCATTCTTGGAGTCCTGGGGCTTGCCGGGGGCAGGGGCTTTATGAACAGCCGTGCCTTGAGCCTTTCCAGGATCGAGGTTCGCCTGAACCGATTGCCCCCCATGTTTGACGGTCTGAAGGTGGGGCAAATCACGGATATTCACGCCGGGCCGTTGGTTTCCCAAGCACAGCTGAGGATGGGGGTTGATCTCCTGCAGTCTGCTCGGCCTGACCTGGTTGCTTTAACGGGCGATTTTGTGAGCGGAGCCACCAAGATCCTCCGGACCAGCTATGGGGGTTTCAAGCAACGACATTATGATTATTGCCTGGAGGAGCTGAGTAAAATAAGGGCGCCTTTGGGGGTTTTCGCGGTGCTTGGAAATCATGACTTCTGGAGCGGCACGGAAGTCGCCGAGAAAATAGGTGCCGGTCTCAAAAGCATTGGGGTGCGTGTGCTGAGAAATGAGGCCGTCTCCCTGGAAAGGGGAACGCAACGTCTCTATCTGGTCGGAGTGGATGATTATTGGGAGGAATCGTACAATTTGGCTCAGTCGCTTCGAGGTATTCCTGAGAACTCCTGCCGCATCCTTCTCTCTCATAATCCGGACGTGAATGAAGACATAGAGTTAAGCCGGAGCCGGATTGACTGCGTCATCTCGGGGCACACCCACGGGGGCCAGATCGTCCTTCCTTTGATAGGCGCCCCTTACCTGCCTTCGCCTTTCGGGCAAAAATACCGGGCCGGCCTGGTCAGTGACGGGGAAAGGCGAACCTATGTCAGTCGAGGGTTGGGGGTCTTCTTTGTCCCCGTCCGCCTGAACTGCCCTCCCGAGGTTACCCTGCTGACCTTTCGTAAGGGGCCTGGATAAGCTCATAGAACCTGGCCTCACGGAAGATTGGATCGGTCCATGAAAACGTCATCACAGGGGAATGATTGGATGCGCACATGCTCCCTGTACCCCTCTGGACCCCGGAGAAGGACCGGGGCTGGAAGGAAGGGATATGCCGCGAGGCAGGCGAGGTTGATGCGCCGGACTTGTGATCCCGTTTCGGCGGGGTAACAGACGACTTTCAGGAGCCTGCCACACCCCGCTTTAGAAAGGGTTCTTGCGTTGAAGAAGAAATCACACCGATTCTATTACGGGTGGGTGATCGTCACCGTATCTTTCCTCACCCTATTCATGGCCCTGGGCATTCGCTTCTCTTTTGGGGTCTTTTATATTGCGATCCTCAAAGAATACGGCTGGGGGCGTGCTGCGACGGCAGGGGCCTTTTCCCTGGCCATGTTGTCCCATGCGGTCTTTGCCCTGATAAGCGGAACGCTGATAGATCGGTTCGGGCCTCGCATCCTCTTTCCTCTCGGTTCAATCTTTCTGGCCATGGGCCTGGTGGCTGCGAGCAGAATCACCGCTATGTGGCATTTATACGTTTTTTTCGGCGTGGCTATCGCGATAGGCATCAACACCATCTCTTTTTCTCCCCACATGACCCTGATTTCCAAATGGTTCTTTAGAAAAAGAGGGTTGGCAATCGGCCTCGTGCTGGCAGGGGTCGGAGCGGGAACCATGACGCTTCTTCCCGTGACCGAGCTCATGATCGAGTTCTTTGGGTGGCGTTCCGCCTTTCTGCTCCTTGCAGGTCTCATCTTGGGCCTCATCTTCCCGATAACGGCACTGTTTCAGCGACGCTCCCCCGAGGAAGTAGGCCAGCATATCGACGGTGTCACCCTGGGATCAGACGGGGCGCCTCCGTCTCACGCCGAAGAGTTTCTTGAAGATACCCCCTTCCCTCCATTGCCCCAAAAGTGGACTTTGAGCGCCGCGGTTCTAACCAAGGCCTATTGGTTCATCGGTCTGGTCTCCTTCACCAACGGTTTCGTAGTCAACACGCTGCTGGTCCACCAGGCGGTTCACGTCGTGGATCTGGGCTATACCAAGCTGCTCGCTGCATCGCTCGTCGGCCTGGTGGGTCTTCTGGGGTCGATAGGGGGCATTCTCTTTGGATCCTTGTCTGACCGCATCGGCAGAGGGAAATCCTATGCCCTGGCAAACTTAGCCGCCTTCGCGGGGATCTTTTTTTTCATGCTCATGCGGGACTCCGCCTCTCCGTGGATGCTCTATACATTCGTGATCCTCTATGGTCTTGGCTTTGCCTCGACAGCGCCCATCAGCGGCGCCACGACGGCGGATCTTTTCCCAGGGAATTCGCTTGGCAAAATTTTGGCAACCCAATCCATGTTTTATGGGGCCGGTGGGGCGCTGGGGCCTTATCTGGGCGGGTATTTTCACGATTACACGGGGAGCTACTTCATCCCTTTCCTGTTGTGCCTGGCCGGTGTCATTCTTGGCATCATCGGGATCTGGATGGCTGTCCCCCGTCACCAAAGGCC
>JAZDGZ010000358.1:0-3629 GCA_043806375.1 Pseudomonadota bacterium
CGCGTCCCGAATGAGCTGCCGAAATTCGTCCCTGAGGAAGAGGTCCTGCCTGTCCCGACCGGCTGCTATGTCTCCTATGACCTGATGGAGGCCTTTACCAAGTTAGTGGATCTCATGTTCAAAGGCTGGCAGTATCACTTCGAGTACCTGAATCTCACCTATCTGGCCTACCTCATGTTCGCCGATGTCTCACGGAAACTCTTTCCCGGCATCAGTGAGAGCGCCATTGGAAAGATGGTGGCAGGGGCCTATGTCTCCATGTTTCGTCCCGAGGAGGAACTTTGCCGGCTTTCCAGGCTGGCCACCTCCCTTCGCGGTGTATCGGCCATCCTCAAGACCGACAAGCCCGCCAAGGAGAAGATGAAGGAGATGGAGAAGACGCCTGACGGCAGGCAGTGGCTTGATGAGTTCGAAAAGGCGAAAGACCCATGGTTCTCCGTCTCCTGTGGAAGCGGGTGGTTTCATCATGAGGGGAGCTGGATCACCAACCTGGACATCCCCTTCAGCTACATCAAGAGTTATGTGGAAAGGCTCGAAAAGGGCGAAAAAATCGAGCGCTCCCTGGATCAGATCGACAAGGAGAGGGACAGGATCGTCGCCGAATACCGGCAACTCATCAAGAGCGACGAAGACAAAAAGGCCTTTGAGGGCGCCTACAACACCGTCAGGACCATCTACCGCTATGCCGAGGACCACCTTTTCTGGGTAGAGCACTGGTTTCACACCATATGGTTTGACAAGATCAGGGCCTTCGGCAAGCTTCTCGTCAAAAGGGGAATGCTCAGTGAGGTGGACGACATCTTCATGTTCACCCGATATGAGATCCCTGAAATCCTGACAGAATGCGCCACCGGCTGGGCCCTGGGCGTGAACATCCCGTTGAGGGGGGACTATTATAAGGCCAAGGCGGAAAGACGAAAAAAGATTCTTGAGGCGGCCAGAAATTGGAACCAGACGCCGGCCCTGGGCATCCCCCCGGAAGAGGTGGCCGAACCCTTTACCGTCATGCTCTGGGGGGTAACCACGGATAGGGTAAAAGAATGGCTCAAGGGCGTTGAGGCGCCGGAGACCGGGGATGTGTCGGAGATCAAGGGCTTCGCCGCTTCGGCAGGTGTTGCAGAAGGGCCTGCGCGCGTCCTCAAGTTGCTCAAGGATATCGTGGATCTCCAGCCCGGAGAAGTCCTGGTCTGCCCCTCGACCAATCCCTCCTGGGCGCCGGTTTTTACCAAGATCAAAGCGACCGTTACGGACATCGGGGGACTCACGAGTCATGCGGCCATTGTCTGTAGGGAGTACGGCGTCCCGTCAGTGACAGGAACCGGAGTCTCCACGTCCGTCATCAAGACAGGAGACACGATCAGAGTCAACGGGGATCAGGGGGTGGTCACGATCCTCAAGAGGGCCTGATCAACGAGATCTGCTCCCCGACGGTTTCCCTCCCCTCCCTCCTCTTCCAACGGCGGGACGGGGCAGGAAGGTGCTCAGAATGGAGAAGGGCTACATCATTGATTTCAAAGATGTGGACAAGGATTCACTTCCCCTGGTGGGAGGAAAGAACGCCAGCCTGGGAGAACTGATCAAGGCGGGCATTCGCGTGCCGCCCGGATTTGCCGTGACCACGGAGAGCTACTTGAGCTTCATCACCGAGACTGGCCTGAAAGAGAAACTCTTTTCCTTTCTTTCCGAAGTGAATCCCGAGAGTGTGGAGTCCATCAACCGCGCGAGCAGTGAAATCCAGGCATTGATGAACGATGCCCCGATGTCGGACTATCTCAAGACGGCGATAGAGGAAGGCTATAAGGACCTTTGCAGGGCCTGCGCAGTGGAGTCCCTTCCTGTGGCCGTACGGTCGAGCGCCACGGCCGAGGACCTGCCTTCCGCAAGCTTTGCGGGCCAGCAGGAGACCTATCTCTGGATTCAAGGAGCAGAGCACGTTATCCGGAAGGTGCAACGGTGTTGGGCAAGCCTCTTCACCCCTCGGGCCATCAGTTACAGGATCAAGAATCGGTTTCCCCACGAAAAGGTGCTGATCAGCGTGGGGGTCCAGAAGATGGTCAATTCTAAGGCGGCGGGCGTCATGTTCACCCTGAATCCGACGAATGGGGACCTGTCCAAGGTCCTTATCGAAGGGAACTGGGGTCTCGGGGAGAGCGTCGTATCCGGTTCCGTAAATCCTGATAAATTCGTCGTGGACAAGGTGGTCATGGAGACTACGGAAAGAACCGTCTCCACAAAACAGGTGGAATGCGTCTATGACCCCCAAAAGGGGGAGGTCGTCAACGCCGATCTCGATGAGGCTTTGCAGTGCGCCTGCTGCCTGGAGGATCGTGAGGTCAAAAGGCTGGTCCAGATTGGAAAACTCATTGAAAAGCAATACGACCGGCCCATGGATATCGAATGGGCCATTGATAAGGACCTCGCCTTCCCCGAGAATGTCTTCATCGTCCAGGCGCGCCCGGAGACGGTCTGGAGCCAGCGCAAACCCGAATCAATCCTCGGGAAAAAGAGCGGCTACCAGCTCTTGATGGAACAGGCTATGAAGCGGATCAAGATCCCCCGTTAGCCACGGGAGGTCTATCACAAGACCATCCCTTTGCCCTTCCCCACCTAATGGAGGAAAACCCGCTCCGGGGAATGTCTAGGGAAGAAACGAAAAAGACGTCTGTGGGCCTCCGTCCCGCGACAAGAACATGATGTGCATACAGAAAATATTGGAAATAAAAGTACAAAAAAACAATTTGAGAGGAGGACCATGTTTTCATGAAAGATCTGAGGGACTACATTTCAACATGTGAAAAAGAGGGGCAGCTCAAGAGGATCAAGGCCGAGGTGGACTGGGACCTGGAGCTTTCTCACATAGCGAAGCTCAATGAGGAACGAAAGGGTCCGGCCCTTCTCTTTGAGAAGGTGAAGGGTTATGATTGGCCCGTCATCACCAGCACCTGCACCACGACCGAGAGACTAGCTCTGATCATGGGGATGCCTATGGAGTCTACCCTGGTCGATCTCATGCGGGAGTGGGTCAAGAGAGGTGAAAATAAAATCCCTCCCAAAGAGGTCAAAACAGGGCCCTGCAAGGAAAATATAATGAAGGGCAAGGATATAGACCTGTTCAAGTTTCCTGTGCCCAAGTTCTTCCCCAGAGACGGCGGCCGCTTTTTCGGAACGGCCCACTTTGTCGTCACCAAGGATCCTGAAACCGGCTGGGTCAACCTTGGCACCTACAGGCTCCAGCTCCTGGACAAAGACATCTTGGGAACCCAGTTCATCAGGGGAAAGCACGCAGATATTATGCTCAAGAAATACCAGGCCATGAAGAAACCCATGCCTGTGGCCGTGGTCGTCGGGTGTGACCCCCTGCTCTTCCTCATGGGTGCAGCGCGTCTCTCCGCCTTTGACGGTGAGTACGACATGGCAGGCTCCATCCGAAAAGAGGCTATTGAGGTCGTCAAGTGCGAGACCAATGACCTGATGGTTCCTGCAACGGCCGAAATTGTCGTGGAGGGAGAAGTGGACGCAGACAAGACCCTCCCTGAAGGGCCCTTCGGGGAATACACCGGCTACTACTCCGGCGTGGGCACGGATGAGCGGAACTTCATCAAGGTCCACTGCGTGACCTATCGTAAGAA
>JAZDGZ010000359.1:0-9984 GCA_043806375.1 Pseudomonadota bacterium
AACGGTCTCCTTCCTGGCCATCAGGGCCTCCATGTCGACCTGGACAGAACCATCAACGGCTATGCCGAATTCCCCGGCCCTCTTGAATTTTCCAACCAAATCCGCCGTCGTCTTCATGACTTTTGAAGGGATACAACCCCAGTTTAGACAGGTCCCTCCAACCTTCTCCTGTTCAATAACGGTCACCTCCGCCCCCAGCTGCGCCCCCCTTATGGCAGCCACATAACCCCCGGGCCCCGCGCCTATGATGGTGATTCCCTGAGTCACGGCTTCCCCCCCTTGGTCATCCTCTACACTCCAAATTCTAGATGTTTTCGTTTAGCATTAAAATATTACTTTTTCAAGAACATTATTGCTTTTTTCTGATGATATCATGCAAAATTAAAAAAAATATTGACAAAAACATAAATTTAGCCTAATTAGTAAAATCCATTATTACCCCTACCCTTTTCAGAAAGATTTGCGACATGAAGATAGACGAAACCAGCCTCGCTATCATTAAGAAGCTCCGGAAAGGAAGGAAGTCCTTCAAGGAGATCGCAAATGAACTCTCCGTCTCTGAGAACACCATCAGGAGCCGCGTCAACAGGCTCATTGAGGAGGGCGTCCTGGAGGTCACGGGTCTTATCAACCCGGAAGAGCTTCCAGGGCACAGGGTCGTGATGGTGGGCGTTAAGCTTCAGACCATGGACCTCATCAAAAAGGGTGAGGAATTCAGCAGGTTACGCGGCGTGGTCTCAGTAAGCGTCGTTACAGGCCGCTATGATCTCATATTGATCGTCTTCTTGAAGGAGGGCTTTGGGCTCCTTGAATTCTACACCGAAGAGGTGGCAAGATTGAAGGATGTCCAGTCTGTTGAAACGTTCGTCGTCTACAAGGCCTACAACCTGAAGGTGCCGTATATTCTTTGAGCATGGGACGGAACTCGTCCCTTGGATACGGCTGCTAAAGGGAAAAGGAAGGGTCGCCGGGAATTGAACATTGGGGTCCGGCATGGGCGACCGCCTGGATGGCCGGTCGATCCTGCCCCCAAGAGCTTGACATGAAATCCAGGGCCACTAAACTAAGGAGGAAAGGCCATGAAAGAGATCAGTGAGTTGAATCTGCCCGCCGATCTTCGCTATGCGGATGATCATGAGTGGGCCAAACCGGAAGGAGATATCATAAGGATCGGCATCAGCGATTATGCCCAAGATCAGCTTGGGGATATCGTCTTCGTGGAACTGCCGCGAGAGGGAGACAGCCTTGCCAAGGGAGAGCAATTCGGAACCGTGGAATCGGTCAAGGCCGTTGCCGAGTTGTACTTGCCTGTTGGAGGAGAGATCCTTGCTATCAATAAGGCACTCGAAGAATCCCCTGAACTGCTCAACAAGAACCCATACGGCGAAGGTTGGATGATTGAGGTTAAGGCGAGTGATCCATCCGAGGTTGAGGCCCTCATGAGCAAGGATGCTTACTTCGAGATGCTGAAAGGAACCCATTAAATGCGATACTTACCCCATACCCCCGAAGAGATCGCCTCCATGCTGCAAGTCGTCGGGGTGGAAACCCTTGATTCCCTTTTTTCCAGCGTTCCTGAGGACTGCCGCCGCATCAGGCCTATGAATCTGCCGGATCCGTTAAGCGAGTGGGACCTCAACGAACTCATGACCTCTCTTTCCCGCACCATGGCCGTTGGGCCCGAATACAAGGTCTTCCTGGGCGCCGGGAATTATGACCACTACATCCCCCATGCCGTCACTTATCTGCTTGGTCGCTCTGAGTTCGTCACGTCTTACACGCCCTACCAACCGGAAATGAGCCAGGGGACCCTCCAGGGCATCTATGAATACCAGACCCTGACCTCCCGCCTTCTTGGCATGGAGGTAGCCAATGCCTCGCTCTACGATGGGGCATCTGCCCTTGCGGAGGCGCTTCTCATGGCCATACGCATCACTCGGAAGAAAAGGGTAGCCCTCTCCAATTTGATCCATCCCTTACACCGCCGCGTCGTTCGAACCTATTTTCAGCCCACCGGTTATGACCTCATTGAGCTTCCTCGCCTCGACAGCGGGCGGACCGATGACTCCTCCATCGAAGGGTTGGATGACCTTGCTGCCGTGGCGGTCCAGTCACCCAACTTTTTTGGGTGTATCGAAGACCTTCGATCTGTGGCCGAGAAGGCCCGCAAAAAAGGCGCCCTCTTTATCACTTCCTTCACGGAACCCCTTGCTTACGGTCTTTTCAAGAGTCCGGGGAGTCTTGGGGCCGACATCGTGTGCGGCGAAGGGCAGAGTCTGGGGATCCCCCAGTCATTCGGAGGACCCGGGCTCGGCATGTTTGCCAGCAAAATGGCCTACGTGCGTCATATGCCGGGCCGCCTGGTGGGACAGGCCAGGGATAAACAGGGTAAAAGGGGGTTTGTCCTGACCCTCGCCACTAGAGAGCAGCACATTCGCCGGGAAAAAGCGACATCCAATATATGCACGAATAACAGCCTTTGTGCCCTTGCCGCTGCGATGTATATGGCCGCCCTCGGCGGAACAGGGATACGGGAACTGGCCCGGCTCAACCGCGACAAGGCCGAGTATCTCAAGAAACAGCTTATGGGGGGCGGTTTCAAATTGAGCTTCGACAGCCCCACGTTTAATGAATTCGTGATGGCGTCTCCACCAGGCTTTGAAGGCACTTACAAACGCCTGATCGAGAAAAAAATCGTGGCGGGCCTGCCTCTGGCGCCCTACTACCCGCAACTGCCCGACCACTACCTCTTCTGTGTCACTGAAACCAAGGCCAGGGAAGAGATGGATGCCCTGGTCAGAGAGGTCCTTTCATGACATATTCTCAAGGCACTATGGGCCTTATCCTTGACGAACCCCTGCTCTGGGAAAAAGGCCGGAAAGGAAGAAGCGGTTTTTCCTTACCGGAGAGGGACGTTGATCCCTGCCCCCTGGATCATGAGTTCATGGGGGAAGGCCCTGATTTCCCGGACCTGAGCGAGGTAGACCTGGTGCGCCACTATACCAGGCTCTCCACGTGGAATTTCGGGGTGGATACCGGCATGTATCCGCTCGGCTCTTGCACCATGAAATACAACCCCAAGACCAACGAAAGGCAGGCGGCCCTCCCGGGATTTGCCAAGGCCCATCCCCTTCTCCCTGACAAACTGTCCCAGGGATTGCTCAAAGTCATGTTCCAGCTCGAGCGATTTCTCGCGGAGATCACCGGCATGGATGCCGTCTCCCTGCAGCCCGCTGCAGGGGCCCAGGGGGAACTGACAGGCATGCTTCTCATCCATGCCTTCCACAAGAGTCAGGGGAGGCAACCGACAAAAATACTCGTCCCCGACACGGCTCATGGCACAAACCCTTCCAGCGCGTCCCTCTGCGGTTATCGACCCGTGCGTATACCGTCTAGTGAACTGGGCATCCTGTCTGCCCAGACGGTAGCCCAGTTCATGGACGAAGAGACGGCCGGGATCATGGTAACCAATCCGAACACCCTCGGCCTTTTCGAAGAAAACATTCGGGAAATAGCCAAAATTGTTCACTCCAAGGGGGGGCTTGTTTACGGCGACGGCGCGAACATGAATGCCGTCATGGGCATCATCGACGCCGGCAGGGTCGGGATCGACCTCCTGCACCTCAACCTCCACAAAACCTTTTCTACACCACACGGTGGAGGCGGGCCCGGTGCCGGGCCGGTCTGCGTGAGGAGACACCTGGAACCCTTTCTCCCCGTTCCCCGCGTAATGGAAAGGCATGGCGGATACGAACTCTCTGAAGATTTTCCGGAATCTATCGGCAAGCTTCATGCGTTTTATGGGAATGTCGGCGTCATCATTAGGGCCTACTCGTACATTCGAAGCATGGGGCCTCAGGATCTGAAAAAAGTCAGCCAGCTCGCCGTCCTGAACGCCAACTACATAAAGGAGAGTCTGAGAGGCGTCTTTCATTTGCCTTACGACAGGCCCTGCATGCACGAATGCGTTTTTACCGACAAGGATCAATTACCTCAGAAGGTCACAACCCTGGACATGGCCAAGCGACTTATGGATTATGGGTTTCATCCACCCACCATCTATTTCCCCCTTGTGGTGAACGGTGCTATGATGATCGAACCCACTGAAACAGAATCCAAAGAGGACGTAGATCTCTTGATCGGGGCTTTAAAGAACATAGCAGCTGAAGCGAAGAAGGATCCGGACCTCCTCCGAAATGCGCCCACCAAATGCAAGATGAAAAGGCTTGATGAGGTGGCAGCGGCAAGAAAGCCTTGCTTGGTGGGATGAAAAAGGTTCCTGGTCGGAGGTGATGGAGGAAAAACATCATTGCTAAAAGCCCGCGACATTTCTCACAATAGAAAAGCCGAATGGCTTCTTGTCGACCTCGGTTTCATCGGCTACAAGGAGGCCCACGATCTCCAACTCCATCTCGTTGAAGCCAAAAGCGCCGGGCTCTTTGACAGGGACGTGGCCCTCTTCCTGGAGCATCCTTCTGTCTTCACGCTTGGCCGCAGGGGCGGACTTGACAACCTGAAGGTGCCTGAGACCTTTATCGACTCCCGTGGGATTCAGATCATTCATGTGGAGCGCGGCGGAGATATTACCTACCACGGACCGGGACAGCTTGTGGTATACCCGATCGTTGATTTGAAGGCCGGTGGATGGAGGGTGTTGGACTTTGTTGAAGCCCTTGAAGAAGTCATGATCCGGACGATGGCGGATTGGGGGATCAGGGCTGAGCGAAGTCCTCTCAACCGGGGCGCCTGGGTGGGAGGATCCAAGATAGGCAGCGTCGGCATTGCTATTCGCCGATCGATCAGTTTCCACGGCCTCGCCCTCAACGTCAATACGGAGCTGGAGCCTTTTACGTGGGTCTTTCCTTGCGGCCTTCAGGGAGTGGGGATAACCTCGATGAAAGAACAGCTTGGAAAGGATCTCCCCATGGATGGTGTCCGCAGGGCTGCTGCGTCTAAGATCGAGGAGGTCTTTGACGTCACGTTGGATCGGGTTACCCGGGAGGGTCTCCTGGATCTCTTGGACCCTGCCGGCCCGGGAAGGGAAAAGGAGGCGATATGAGTTCAAACCCAGAGAATAGACTTCCCTTGGCAAAACCGCCCTGGTTAAGACGGAAAATCCCCTCCGGCGCTACCTATCAGGAGATCCGCAAGATCCTGAATCAAGGCCATCTCCACACGGTCTGCCAGGAGGCATGCTGTCCCAACATGGGGGAGTGCTTTTCCAAGGGCTCGGCCACCTTCTTGATCCTTGGCGATCACTGCACCCGCAATTGCCGGTTTTGCGCTGTCTCCCACGGTCCCCTGTCCCCCCTTGATCCTGAAGAGCCTTCCAGGGTGGCCGAAGCGGCCCGGGCCTTAAAATTGAGCTATGTTGTCGTTACTTCTGTTACACGGGACGACCTGCAGGATGGCGGGGCCCGGGCCTTTGCCGAGACGATCAAGGAAATACGCAAAAAAATGCCTCATTCCATGGTGGAGGTGTTGATCCCCGACTTTCAGGGAAACCTCGATGCGCTCAGGGTCGTCGTTGAAGCCCGGCCCGATGTCCTGAATCACAACATTGAAACGGTGCCCCGCCTCTATCATTCTGTTCGCCCGGGCGCGGACTATGAGCGCTCCATCCGCTTATTTGAGGCCGTTCAGGAGTTTGATCCATCGATCCCTATCAAATCCGGTCTCATGCTGGGCCTGGGAGAAAACGCCGAGGAAATCCGTCAAACATTGGCTGATCTCATCCGCGCCGGCTGCCGCATCTTGACCCTGGGTCAGTATCTCCAGCCATCCAAGGAACACCTGGCGGTGGAAAGGTTCGTTCCACCGGAAGAATTCGACCGCTGGAGAGAGGTTGCCATCGAAATGGGTTTTACTGAGGCGGCAAGCGGTCCCTTTGTGCGAAGTTCATACCATGCTCAAGATCTCTTCCAATCCCTGAGGAATCCTGCTGCGCCTCTTGACGGCTGACACGAGATGACCCATTTTGAGTCAGGCTACGCAATCATAGGGCGATCATGGATCCATATGCAGCCGGATATCTATTTTGTGCAGGCGAATCTGATCCCTATTCCAAGTTCCAACCGCAGAGAGAGGTCTTTTTGCGCAAAATGAACCCTTGTCTTCTTGAAAGGAAGATGTATCGTGACTCTGAGATCTCCTTCCATTCTCACCAGAAAGCTATTTTCGAAAAACCCTATGCTTTTCAAGGGCGGCACGTCATAGTAATATGAACGTACACCCGATAAAGGCATTCCGGGAAGTGTTAAGATTCTACCCGAGGGTCCAACTATAAACCTTGAAGGGAGCATTGTGACGAGTAAGAGGATAAAGGTCGCAGTCGGATTGAGCGGAGGCGTCGATTCCTCAGTAGCCGCAGCCCTCCTCAAAGAGGAAGGCTACGATGTTATCGGTCTATCCATGGAGATATTTGACGGCCCTGCAGGCGCAGAACAGCCTGCAAGGCATGCCTGTTACGGGCCTAACGAGAAAGAAGATATCGAAAGGGCCACAGCTGTTTGCAAGAAGCTTGATGTTCCTTTTCGTACGATAGACCTAAAAAAGGAGTTCGGTGATCACGTGATCAAGTACTTCAGGGACGAGTACCTCGCAGGAAGAACCCCTAATCCTTGCATCGTATGTAATTCCAGGCTGAAATTCGGCTTCCTTCTTGATAAGGCCAGAGAGTCCGGCCTTGACTTTGACCTCTTTGCAACGGGTCACTATGCTCGGGTGGAGAAATCGGGCGGGCGTCCTGTCCTGAAAAAGGCCCTAGATGTGTCAAAAGACCAGTCCTATTTTCTCTATGCCCTGTCACCGCTGCAGCTTTCCCGTACGCTCTTTCCAATCGGTCCGTACAAAAAAGATCAGGTGAGGGAAATCGCCCGATCATTTGGCCTTGAAACGGCGGATCACCCGGAAAGTCAGGATTTCATGGCCTGTGGCGACTATTCATTTCTTTTCGAAAAAAAAGAGATACATGCAGGGGATATTGTCGATGAACAGGACCATATCCTCGGAAGGCACCGGGGCATTATCCACTACACCGTTGGGCAGCGCCGAGGTCTAGGCGTTTCCTCACGTCGCCCCCTCTATGTCCGGACGATCGATGCGGAAAGGAACAGGATCGTCGTAGGCCCTAGGGAGAACCTTTTCTCAAAAGACCTTATTGCGACGGGCCTCAATTTCATCGCCACCGAAAGGCTTGACCGACCTTATAGAGTGAAGGCCCGAATCCGTCTGAAGCATAAAGAGGCGGCTGCCATGATCTTTCCACATGAAAACCAAAAAGTTAGAGTTCAGTTTGAAGAACCCCAACTTTCCGTGACCCCAGGACAGTCTGTTGTATTTTACTCCGGAGATATTGTCTTGGGTGGAGGTATCATTGAAAAGGCCTTGTAATCGCCGGTGACACCAGCGGCCTTTACCTATGAGAAGCCCCTGCACATCATCATAGGAAAACAATAAATTTCATCGCCCTAGAGAATCCTACGGATCCGTAAAACTGAGTTCCACAGCCTATTTTTCTACCCCCAGATCCAAAACAAGCACCATGCGCAGGGCCCTCGATTTTTTGAGAAGTGAGGGCGATTCCTCCTAACGAATGCCCTTTCAGTGCAGAATAATTTCATTTGACACTCATACCACATCGTAGTATGACAATTCAAATGTTTTCGGTTGGGGATTACGCAGAGGTCCTAAGAGTTGCAAATGCACAGAAAAGAGTTCCTATCCCTCCGTAAAAAACTGAACAAGACTCAGAAAGAGATGTCCTATCTCTTAGGAACATCAGTGAAGGCTATACACAGTTATGAACAGGGATGGCGTCGGATTCCCTCCCATGTGCAGAGACAAGTCCTTTTCTTGCTCTTCATAAGCAACAAGACTCGACAGAAAATAAAGCCGTGTTGGGTGGTCAAGAAATGTTCTTCTGAAAGCAAAAAACAATGTCCGGCCTGGGAGTTCAAGGCCGGGAGACTTTGCTGGTTTATCAACGGAACGATTTGTGAGGGCACGGCTCACGAAAACTGGGAAGAAAAAATGAAGGTTTGTCGATCCTGTGAGATTCTGATTTCCTTACTAAACTCCTGAGAGCCGAAAGTCTTCCCTTATGAAACCAAGTACATAGCCAAAGGCACCATCTTCTTGATATCAAAGGGCGAATCAGAATGACCAAGAAAGTCCTGAATTATAGAGATCATGGGCATGAGGTCAAGAGCTTGAGCCCTTCTCATGAGGCCCTCTCCTCGGCGGTGAAAAGGCTCGTGGCATCTTGCGACAAGGACGAGTATTTCGATGATCGGGATTCGAAACCCGTCCTCTCCCTGCAAGCCGTGGTGAAGTTGATCCGGCAGGCGAGGCTCATTCTCTTTCCAGCTTACTTTGGCCAAATTAAGTTCACCCGAATAAACATGGAGTCCTTCCTGGAAACCAAGGCCACAGAGCTTTTTGAGAATCTTTCAAAACTAATCATCTTATCTTGTCAGGATGAATGCCTTCGAGACGATCAGCCGTGCTCAAGATGTACCGAAGACAGTCGTGAAAAGGCACTTCGATTTATGGATGCCCTCCCTGAGATACGCAATATCCTGGCCACTGATATCCGTGCTGCCTTGGAAGGAGACCCTGCGGCCAAGAACTCCGATGAGGTCATCCTCAGTTACCCGGGACTTTTCGCCATCATTGTATACCGTCTGGCGCATAAACTGCACGAGCTTGGGGTGCCGCTCCTGCCCCGGATGATGACCGAGTATGCCCATAGCCTGACAGGGATTGATATTCACCCAGGGGCCAAAATCGGGAAAAGCTTTTTTATCGACCATGGGACCGGTGTGGTTGTGGGCGAGACCACAGAAATTGGAGACCGAGTCCGGATTTACCAGGGTGTCACCCTTGGCGCCCTGTCTCTCCCGAAGGATGCTGGAAATCGCTTCAGGGACAAGAAGCGGCATCCCACGATTGAAGACGATGTGATCATCTATTCCAACGCTACCATATTGGGCGGAGAGCCGGTTATCGGAGCCAGGTCAATCATCGGTGGCAATGTCTGGCTTACCGAAAGTGTCCCCCCTGACACCAAAGTGTTACTGAAAAGACCTGAACTGCTCTATATCGGAAACCATAAAAATTCAGACCCCGAAATGGGACGGGTAAGGCGGAAGTGACCATGATCTTTTCTGACATCACCAAAGCCGTCGGCTCAACCCCTTTGACGAAATTGAATCGAATTACAAAAGGAGTTGCGGCCACTATCAGCGCAAAACTTGAATCTCTAAACCCTTTGGGCAGCGTAAAAGATCGCATCGGTATCGCCATGATCGAGGCTGCTGAGGTTAAGGGGCTCATAAACGCTGACACCATGATTATAGAGCCTACAAGCGGAAATACAGGTCTCGCGCTGGCCTTTGTTTGCGCCGCTAGGGGCTACCGTCTGACCTTGACCATGCCGGAGAGTATGAGTGTGGAAAGAAGGAAACTCCTGAAGCATCTTGGCGCCGATTTGGTGCTTACACCTGCCGGCGATGGCATGAAAGGGGCTATCACCAAGGCCAACGCGTTATTTAAGAATAATCTCAACGCCTACATGCCCAATCAGTTCGCCAATCCGGCCAACCCTGAAATCCACCGGAAAACCACCGCCGAGGAGATCTGGAAGGATACTCGCGGGGAAGTGGACGTCCTTGTCGCCGGCGTTGGAACGGGGGGCACGATTACGGGTGTGTCCGAGGTGATCAAAGCCCGTAAGCCTTCTTTCAAGGCCGTAGCGGTCGAGCCGGCTGACTCCCCCGTGCTCTCAGGGGGCAAGAGCGGCCCTCACAAAATCCAAGGAATCGGGGCCGGCTTTGTTCCGGAGGTTCTCAACATCCGAATCATAGACGAGATCATTACAGTCACCAATGAACAAGCATTTGAAACCGCTCGAAAATTGGCCAAATTGGAAGGGATCCTCTGCGGAATATCATCGGGAGCAGCCGCTTGGGCCGCCCTTGAGGT
>JAZDGZ010000360.1:0-4656 GCA_043806375.1 Pseudomonadota bacterium
CCCCCTGGCCCATACCCTTGGCAGACTGGGGGTTTTGAATACGGCCCTAACAACCTATCAGGCCCAGGAATTTCCCCTTAGAACACGTTTTGATTATGTCCTGGCCGACGTGCCCTGTTCGGGCGAAGGCAGGTTCCGGACAGAAGGGAAAGCCCCGTGGTACGGAAGAGAGAGAGGGAGGGGGGCTCTTCCCGACCTGCAGAAAAAGATCATTATTCGGGGCTTTGATCTATTGAAAAAGGGGGGCGAGATGGTCTACGCCACCTGCACCTACGACCCCGACGAGAACGAGGCCGTGGTCGACTTTCTGCTGAGAAACAGGGAGGCAAAACTCCTTCCCGTGGAGTTCGGATTACCGATCCAACCAGGGCTTTCTGAATGGAGGAAGGAACCCTATGACAGGCAACTCAGGCGAGCGGCGAGATTTTACCCCCATCAAGTCAATTCCGTGGGATTCTTCATGGCCCGAATTGGCAGACGGCTCTGAGAGGCAAAGACTCCTTTCTTACATGGAGAGTCGTTTCGGACTCCCGGCATCCACCTTCGACGGGTACCTGCTGTTCCACCGAGGCCAGAGCTGGTGGCTGATCAGGAAATCCCCATATCTGCAGCTTGCTGCCGATTTTAAGATGGGTATGATCGGCTTGAGGGCCTTTGAGAGGGTCGGGAGGTACGTGAAGCCGTCCACCAGGATGATTCAGGTTTTCGGGGGGGCGGCTACCAAGGGGAAGTTCGATCTTGTCGAAGATGAGTTCCAAAGGCTGCTGGCCGGAGAGCCCGTTAAAACCGATCTGAAACTTGAAAATGGCTACCTCATCCTTTCCTTGAAGGGTCATATCCTCGGACTTGGGCTATTGATCGACGGAGAGCTTCGCTCGCAGATGCCCCGCAAAGAGCTCAGGTTTCCTTCCCACAAGACAAGAAAATAGGGCGTTCCCTCCTTTTCCAGTCTCAGTCCTCTTTCGCCTTCTTTCCAACTTTTCGAAGACCTTCCCATGGGGTTGGCCGGTACAATTGCGAGCGTCCAAGAAAGGCAGGACGGCCGTCGTCCAGACACTGAATTCAAGGAATATAGATGACGGCCTCGTAAAAAGTCGGAAGATGCCCTTTTCTGTCATTCCCGTGAAAACGGGAATCCAGGAAATTGAACGAGTTCTGGACTCCCGCCTTCGCGGGAGTGACGCCTATGGGAACTTTTTACGAAAGCATCATAGATGGGTCCCAGGCAAAGACATGTGGGTTGATCGGGGCAATAGCACGGTCGAGGAGTGGGTAATAGGATAGGGGTTCAGGTAAATAGTAATTATACAGTCTAAATATATGGAAAGACATTTTTAGACTATTTAACTATTTGACTTGACAATTTAAAAAAGGATACCTAGAATCATTTTTCCAGTTTATCTGGTAAAAATCGCCCCATTAATTAGACAGTCTAATATATCCGGTAAAATAAAGAGCCTTGGGTCATGTCCTTTCATAACGAAGAGAATCTCATCAGCAGCAAGGACGTTCTCTTGAAAACGGGGATCTCAAGGGCGACCCTCAACAATTACATCAAGATGGGCATACTTCCGAGACCTGTTGTCAAAAGGCCGGACGAGGGCATGAAGGGTGTCAAGCAGATCGGCTATTTTCCCATAGAAGTCTTGGAGCGCATAGAGAGAGTCAAGCGGTTGAAGCTGGAGGGAAAGGCCATGGACCAAATCGTGAGCGAATTCCAGGGTCTGCCCTCCCCTGAGGAGCCGCCTGCCCGTGAAGAAGCGAAGGGCGGTCCGGACAAGTCTTTTGAATTGCCGGGCGAGGGGAAAAATCTGATCTGCGGAAAAACGATCAGCTTGACCCTTGAGAATATCTCGATGCCTGCCTACCTCATTGATTATGATTTCGAAATAAGATGGATAAATCCAGAGGCTCAGACACAGATCCTGAGACAGGAGGTGAAACGCCTCAAGAATAGGGCATCCAGAAACATCTTTAAGATTTTTTTTAACTGGGAATTCCACAATTATGTGCGGAATTGGTTGGATATTGTGGGATTCCATATGTCTTTTGCAAAGCTCAAGTACGCGAAAAACTGGCTTAAGAACCTGTTCCAGGGCATCTCTGAAAACGAGGTAAACCTGCTGGAGCAGATATACGAGCGGGTCAGACCATTTCCCCAGGGATCTATCGGAGAATCCCCTATCAACCTGTTCCTAGAAGATGGGAGCACAAAGACCTATCGCGTCTATACCATTTTTACGAGGGAAGGGATTTTTTTCATTTATGCGCGTGAAGGTTTCTTGGACCTGAGCGATGTCAAGTGATTCTTGAAGATCCGGCCGGTCGAGGGGGAAATCATTGCCCATAGGCTCTCACGGAGAGGGGATCAAGAGGGTTCATGGCTTCTTTAAGGACGGCCTCGATAGGCTGCCCAGAAGCATGGGCATGGATGCACATGTTCTTGTGCTTAAGTTTCAAATCCTTGTTAAGGGGGATGCTGAGTCTGAGGAGGAAACTCGAGGCCCTAAAGGGATGCGCAAAAGGGGATTTTTACGAAGGCCGGTAAAACAAGGCCTTTGGACAGGGATGGCTCGAGGGCGGGCGTTTTTCCCGGCTTTTCAGGTAAAGGAAAGCCTCCCCTGAGATATGGCACGAATGTTGAAAATACGTTAAATACCCAGTGGATGTAGTTTGTTCCTTTGCGGTCGTAGTTGGCGTGGAATCTGAATAACTTTCCTGGCATTCATCATTCAACATTCAACCAAACCCCTTGGAATAGGCCGATATTTTTTTGACCTCGAGAAGCTGGAAATCGCCTTGATCCACCTTGATAGGGGTGATTCTCGAATCATCGGCAAACAAGAGCTGGAGGAAAAAATGGAGAAAAACAGGCCCACCCTGGTCTTCCCCACACAGGTTGAACCCATCAGGGTCTTTCCCGGCAGGAAATCGTGGCTTCCGCCGTGGCTTTTCAGGCATGAAGAGCTGATCGATGTGCTGGAAAGCGCCGACACGATCAGTCAAGAGGCCCTAACCAATACGATCAATCACATCCATTTTACGGATGGTCACGTCCATGTCCTCCTTAGGCATCCCCTGTATAACGAGAGCATCCTTCTCAGGGCATTACCTGAGCCCTCCCTGGGAGGCACGATCACCTGTCACTGGGTCGACCACGAGCAACAGGACTTGGACCTGGAACGGTTTCAACTCCTCTATTTGATCCTCGACGACGGACGTTCGATGATCATGGTGCCCGCGGAGTTGAAGGAGATCAACCGGGAATTTGTGGTCATTCTGATGCCCGCGTTGAGTTACGCGGTGGGCCAGCGGCGGGCGAGAAGGTACGCCTGCAGGGAGGTTACGGCAGAATTGATCCAGAGCGGTTTCCAGGCCCGCGGCGAGCTGATCGATTTCAGTCCCCTGGGGTTTCGAGTAAGGGTCACACCGGAAGAGCCTTGTTCCTTCAGATGGTTCAATTCGGATGAGTTTGCAACCATCCACCTCAGGCGTGATCAGCATCTCCTGTTTTCCGGGACCTGCCGATGTGTTCGCCAGCGGCACAGACCTGAGGGAAGTGAGATCGTACTTTCCCCTATGGAGGGTGACATCAAACGGTTCAAGAAGAAGCAGATCCGCAATCTTCGTCAGCATCTGGTCCCCTCGCCCAGCGTGAGTTTCGATCATCCTTTCCTGGGACGGCGAGTGCAACTGGAGGTCGATGACATCTCGACTGCCGGGTTTTCAGTCAATGAAGATAGCGACTACAGGGTCCTTATGCCAGGCATGATCATTCGTGAGGCGGCCGTCAATTTTGCCGGCATTCTCAAGATGTATTGTACGGCCCAGGTCATCTACGGCAATGAGGTAGAGGGAAAGGGATTCCGGTGCGGGCTTGCGATTCTGGATATGGACATCAGTACTTACAGCCGGTTAACCCATATCCTTACGAGTGCCCTAGACCCTCACGCCCATATATCCACCGAAGTGGATATGGACGCCCTGTGGGAATTCTTCTTCAACGCGGGTTTCATTTACCCCAAGAAGTATCGGCTCATGCAGTCCCAACGAGCCAAGTTCAAAGAGACCTACCAGAAGCTTTATATGGAAAACCCTGAGATCGCCAGGCATTTCACGTATGAGAAGGGAGGGAGGATTTACGGCCACATCTCCATGGTGAGGGCCTACGACCGGGCGTGGATGATCCATCACCATGCGGCCAAGACCATGGAGAACAAGCGAACCGGTTTTATCGTGTTGAAGCAGATCATGCACTATCTGAATGATATGCACCGGTTGCCTTCGGCAAACATGGATTATGTCATGTGTTATTTCAGGCCGGAGAACAAATTTCCGGAAAAGGTTTTCGGAGGTTTTGCCAGGGAACTGAGCAACCCCCGCGGTTGCTCAACAGACCTATTCGCCTATCTCCCCTATACCAATCTTTCCATAGGCATCCCCCTTCCGGATGGGTGGGCCCTGGAAGAAAGCTCTGAGCGCGACCTCTGGGAACTCAACAGGTTTTATAGGCACCATTCCGGGGGACTCCTTCTGGATGCACTGCCTCTGGGGCCAAGCGAATCGCGCTCCGAATCTCTGGAGGCCCTCTATGCGCGGCTCGGCTTTTCAAGAACGTGGCAAGCCTACTCCCTGTCCTGTCGAAATGAACTCAAG
>JAZDGZ010000361.1:0-4885 GCA_043806375.1 Pseudomonadota bacterium
GATGCGTCGTTACGGTATCTCCATGGCGGTTTCGACTGACTGCAATCCGGGCACGAGCCCCGTGGGTTCCTTGTTGCTCATGGTCAACATGGCCTGCACGCTCTTCCGCCTGACCCCTGATGAAGCCCTTGCAGGGGTGACCCGCCATGCTGCCAAGGCCCTTGGTCTGGAAGAACGAATCGGAACCCTGGAGGCGGGCAAAGACGCGGACTTTGTAGTCTGGGACATATCGGAGCCCGCAGAACTTGCCTATGCCGTGGCCTTGAATCCATGCCGCCAAGTGGTCAGACAAGGTGTCCTGGTCAGGTCCAGCAAGTCCCTTTTTGAAGCATTCTGAGAGCTTCTTCAGCCCACCTACCGAGGTGCGTCTAACGCTTCTTTAAGTTATTTCCGAAGGGGATAGGCGAAAGCAGGAATCCAGCTCAAAGACACTGGATCCCCCCGTATCAAGTACGGGGCAGGCTCAGTCAAGCCCGGAATGACAAGCAAAGGAAAGCCATTTATGACACGCAACACTAATTGAGCGGCCCAACCTTGTTTTCCACCCCGCTAAGGAGAACGCCTTTCTTGATGAGTCCCACGACCCTCTCGATGTCCGGGGAGAGCATGCGGTCCTTGTCAAGGTGGGGAACAACGTCCCGTATCGCGCGGTAGGCTGCCAGGGTCCCTTCTCCCGGCTTCATGTTCGTGAAAATATCGAGGGCCTGGGCCGCACAGAGCAGCTCGATGGCGAGAACGTTTTCTGAATTTTTCACGACCTCCCTGGCTTTACGTGAACAAATGGTGCCCATGGAGACATGGTCCTCTTTGTTTGCCGAGGTGGGAATGGAATCCACACAGGCAGGATGGGAAAGGATTTTGTTCTCAGAAACGAGGGATGCCGCCGTGTATTGGGCAATCATGAAACCGGAGTTAAGCCCTCCGTGATTCACAAGGAAGGCCGGGAGACCGCTCAGGAATGGATTGACCAGTCTCTCCACTCTCCGCTCCGAAATGCTCGCGATCTCTGAGACGGCCATGCAGAGAAAGTCGAGAGCCAGGGCGACCGGTTGGCCGTGGAAGTTTCCTCCCAGAAGAAAATCCTGTGTTTCCGGGAAAATGAGAGGATTGCTCGTTGACGAATTCATCTCCGTCTCGATGACCCTCCTTACGTAGCCGATGGCATCCTTGCTCGCACCATGGACCTGGGGAGAACAACGCAGAGTGTAAGCGTCCTGGACCCGGGAACAGTCCTTGTGAGAGCTGATGATCTCGCTGTTTCTTGTCAGCCTCTCCATGTTGTCCGCTGCGGCCGCCTGCCCGGGATGGGGTCTACGCTCGTGAATCCTTTGATTAAACTCGGTTCTGCTTCCCATAAGAACCTCGATGCTCATGGCGGCGGCAATATCGGCAATCTTGGAAAGATGAAGGGCATCGAATGTTGCCAGCCCGCCGATGGCGGTCATCACCTGTGTCCCATTGATCAAGGCGACCCCTTCCCCGGCTTCGAGCTCGAGGGGCCCCAGACCGCAACGCTTCAAGGCCTCACTAGCCTTGAGTCGCTCCCCTTGATAAAACGCCTCCCCCAGACCGATCAGCACGAGGGCCAGATGCGCCAAGGGTGCCAAGTCCCCGCTGGCTCCCACAGAGCCCTTCTCCGGCACCACAGGGTAGACCCCTCGGTTCAAGAGCTCAATCAGGCGTTCCACTGTTTGAAGCCGAATTCCCGAGTTCCCTCTTGCAAGGTCTTTGGCGCGAAGGGCCATGACGGCTCTAATCGTTTCTGTATCCAAAACAGGACCTACGCCGGCGGCATGGCTCATGAGCAGATTCTGCTGGAGTTGACGGGTTTCCTCTCTTGAAATGGCCACATCGCTGAGAGCCCCAAACCCGGTCGTCACGCCATAGACGACCCTCCCCTCCCCCACCCACTTCTCGACGAGTTCCCTCGCTTCAAGAATCATTTTCCTTGTCTGCTCTGCGAGCCGCACTTTGGCTCCTTTTCTTGCGATGACCACCAATTCTTCGAGGGTCATTCCGTCTGTGCCCAGCACAATTTCTCTCATGGGATATCAGCCTCTCTCACCGTTTGCCCGGCGAAACTCCTTTCCGTCCTACGCCGCCTTTCCCCCCTTTTTTACCCCATATCATCAAATTAATCCAGGATGAGAGAACATCATCGATGAAACAAATGCCGCTATCGTACTATGATCAGGCTGCTGTCCACAGGCCAGCGCCATAAACGCCACATTCTCTTTACATGCACGTTCGATCTTCCGGGAAGGTATCAATCCCCGCGAGTAACCCAGCAGCACCACCTTCAATAGAATCTTCGGATCATAAGCCAACCGGCCCGTCTCATCATTGTTGTACCTATCATCAAAGATTGACATATCGATGCGCGTTTCCACCAGGGTATGAATCGCAAGATCATGAAAAAAATCGTAGGAAAAAAACTTTTTCGACAGTCTCATAAGGAACCGTTACTGGGGCGGTGATTTTCTATTCTGCTATTAGCGTATCGCACAGGTCAACTAATGAAGCTTTCACGTGGCCTGATAAACCCTCATTCTTAAAACAGGGCTTTACTCTTGCGCTTAAAAGGTCGACATAGAGACACCTGGTTCTATGCCGACAAAAATGAAAACCGCCTGACATCATCTTTTCCTTACTTCGGGGGTTTATGGTTGCCCCTGCTCCCGGAGTGGGCGGGAATGGTAAGCACGCCGTCACCGTTTACGTCTTCCAGATCCAACCACCATTTGTTATCGAGCTTCGGCTCACCATATCCCATGAGATCGTCGCCCCGGATCGCAAATTTTCGGGCCGCAGGCACATTTCGCATGGTCCATTCCACAACACGGTGAAAGGGGGTATAGGGCTTGTTCCAGGGACAGACACTGATACACACGCCGCAGCTCGACCCGACCTTGTTCCCGACCCTCTGCTTGGTGCACGCGTCAACGTCATTGGCCCACTTTTCGTAGCCGTTGTGCATCACCTTGGCATCCGCCCCAAAGGGGATCGATCCCGAAGGGCAGGTCCTGGCGCATTTCCCGCATTTGGCGCAAAAGTCCTGAAGCCCGAAATCGATGGGTTTATCTACGGCAAGAGGCATATCCGTAGTGACCACGGCCGCCTTGAACCTGGTTCCCAGGAAGGGGTTGAGCACGATGTCGCCCACCCGGCACATCTCCCCGAGACCGGCCCAGAGCAGGATCGGAGGAACCACCACCTGATAGTGCCTGGCATGATGGGCCCTGGCCGGGTATCCGAGCCTCCGTATATATTCGGCCAGGATACAGGCAATGAAACCCGACGTGGAATAGGAGAGAAAACTCATGGACCCGCTGATCCAGTCGTTTCCCACTGCCGCCTCCGAGGTCCGATAATCCTGATCAATGAGCACGGCAATGGCATATTTGTGTTTCAGATCCACCTCTTCGCCGGTGCGAAACTTGTGGCTGTATACGGCATAGCGAGGCAACTCGCAGATCCCTACCAGGTCCGCCCGCAGGAAATAGGCGGTCTCCTTGATGTGGCGCGCCAGCGCCTCCGGATCGTCGGGAATGGGGGCCTTGTGATCAGAAGCCTTTCCGTCCACCAGATCAATGAGGTTTGAGGTCATCCAGGAAAGGGCCCCGCCGAGAGGGTGTTTCCTTATGAAATGTTCCACTTCCCTCTTCAACTGGGGTCCGAAGTCGCCCCGGCGGCACCGCATAAACCCGCTTTCCCGTTCGTCCACCCTTTGGACTTCGCCGTCTTGAATGGCGGTCGTCGGCCGATCGACCCGCTTAAGCACCTCCACGGGATAAGGGTCCACCCTCTTTCCGTTAAACGCACGCTGATAAGTTGTGACGATGCTCACCGATCATTCTCCTTCCCTATTCCGGGCAGTACTTGTACGTGGGGTCATAAATCCGAGTTCGGGGCATTCCTGTCAAAAATAGAATTATCACCACAGAGGCGCAGAGGACACAGAGAGAAGTTTTTGTTTCTCGGGACCTGCCCGCCAGCCGGCAGGCGGGGATACCGAGAAACAAAAAAATTCTGCCCAAAAACCCGCCAAAAGTCTGGCGGGTAAATTTCGACAGGTCAAACTGTCATGAATCTGATGTGAGAGGTTTATCCGCCTCAGGCCCATTTACACGCCGGACTTATGGCGGCACCAGAGGCGACCAGGGTTTATCCGCCTCTGGTGGATTTACCCGCCTTCGGCGAGGTTCTTTTCGTCTATCGGTACTTGTCCCGCCATAGCTTCAGCGACGGCGGATCTCCCGATAGACGAAAAAATAAATCCTCCTCCGTGTCCTCTGCGCCTCTGTGGTGAATCTGACTTAGATATGACCATGTTACAGTGAAAAGGCGCGGCTATGTCACACCGGGTCTATCCTTCATAAGTCCCGACGGCTGAAACAGCGTGCCGTATTTCACTCTTTATCGTCGGGTCTGCCTTCGATTTCCACAAAACCCTCATCCGCGTTGATTCTGACGAAGTCACCGGTCTTGATAAGCTGCAGGGGATCTCTTTCGAGTTCATGGACCATGGGTGTGTTCGTTATGATGGCGCTCACCGCCACCACACCCTCGGCCCGGACATTGATGATCCCCCTGGGCGCATGACCCCGTTTGTAGGCGGCATAGAATTGCCAGGAGCCTGTGGTGGACCCCTTTCCCGTGGGGAAAATGAGGATCTTCCCGGCCACGCTCCTGCCTTCCAGATCATGGCCTGGCTCCCTGATCATCCCGGTATCCGGGTCCATGCCGCCGGTAAAGGATATGGGCATTTGAGAGACGATCGCCTCTCCCTCCACGACCCCTGCGGTGACAGGTTTCGCTTTTATTCGGATCATTTCCTGCCCTCCCACCTGCCTGATAAAGCCGTCTGCACGCACTCGCGGGTCGA
>JAZDGZ010000362.1:0-2429 GCA_043806375.1 Pseudomonadota bacterium
GGTAAAGTCGACCAATGGAAATACCCATCTCGGTGGGGATGACTTCGATCAGCGAATCATGGACTATCTGGCTGACGAGTTCTTGAAAGATCAGGGCATCGACCTGAGAAAGGACCGGATGGCCCTCCAGAGGCTGAAAGAAGCCGGCGAAAAGGCAAAGATTGAACTCTCCAACATGATGGAGACGGATATCAACCTCCCCTTCATCACGGCCGATGCTTCAGGACCGAAACACATGAACATCAAGCTGACCCGGTCCAAGATGGAAAAACTGACCGAAGACCTGATCACTATGGTGGAAGGGCCCTGCCGCCAGGCTCTGTCCGATGCCGGTCTCTCACCCAGGGACGTCAATGAAGTCATCCTCGTGGGCGGGATGACCCGCATGCCCAAGGTCCAAGATAAGGTCAGGGAGATCTTTGGAAAGGAGCCCAACAAGAGCGTCAACCCGGATGAGGCGGTGGGAATCGGTGCGGCGATCCAGGCCGGAGTGCTCAAAGGTGAGGTCAAGGACGTGCTCCTGCTCGACGTCACGCCTCTCTCCCTCGGCATTGAAACGCTCGGCGGCGTCTTTACGAAACTGATCGAGCGTAACACCACGATCCCCTCAAGGAAGGGCCAGATCTTCTCTACGGCATCAGATAGTCAACCCGCTGTGACCATCCATGTGCTCCAGGGAGAACGGGAGATGGCGGCCAATAACAAGACCCTTGGACAGTTTGAACTGGTGGGCATCCCGCCGGCTCCCAGAGGGATCCCGCAGATCGAGGTAACGTTCGATATCGATGCCAACGGGATTGTCCATGTATCAGCGAAAGACCTGGGTACCGGCAAAGAGCAGTCCATCCGGATCACGGCCTCGAGCGGTCTGGCAGACGAGGAGATCAAGAAGATGGTCAAGGATGCTGAAGCCCATGCATCCGAAGACAAGAAGAGACGAGAGGCGGTTGAGGCGAGAAATCAGCTTGACAGTCTTATCTATTCGACGGAAAAATCCTTGAAGGAATTTGGCGACAAGGTCGATGCCGGGGAGAAACAGAACATCGAGGATGCCATTGCCAAGGCGAAAAAGGCCATGGAGACCAACGATCCCGACACCCTTAAATCAGCCCAGGAAGAACTCACGCGGACATCCCATAAATTGGCGGAGGCGATGTATGCAAAGGCCTCTCAGGGTGCCAAGGCTGGGGGACCGGGTCCTGGAACAGGGTTCCAGGGGGCAGGGCCCCAGGAGGCAGGGGCTCAGGAAGGGGCTAAACGTCCAGGCCAGGAAGACGTCGTCGATGCGGACTTCGAGGATGTGAAGGGTAAACCATGATTCAATAACAAGACGTTTGTCTAAAAAAGGCGAGGTTGTCTCCTCGCCTTTTTTTTCATCCGCCTACGCAGGAGACCCCCCGGTTCAACCGGGAGGGGGAATGCGTAACTCCTGAGGTCGGGTTCAATTGATTTTTACCCCCTTGTAATGTTAGATTCTGATCATCGTGTTGAGTCTGAGGAAAAGCAGATGTGGGGTTTCTTTGAGAAATTAAAAACGGGGCTTTCGAAAACGCACCAGGGTTTTGTGGAGCAGATGGATCGACTCTTTCTCGGGAAAAAGTCGATCGATCAGGATCTGTTGGACGAACTGGAGGCCCTCCTTTTCCAATCAGACCTCGGGGTGAAGACATCGAATCGATTGATCGAGGGGGTTCAAGAGGGGCTGAAAAGGGGAGACCTTAAGGATCCTGAGAAGGTCAGAGAATTTATCAAGGAGGAGATCCTTCGTGTTCTCAAATCAGGCGAAAAGCCGCTGTCCATCAACTTCACCCAGGCGAAACCCTTCGTGATCATGGTGGTCGGGGTCAATGGCGTGGGCAAGACCACCACGATTGGGAAGATTGCCCACCAGTATGCTTCACAAAGGAAGAAGATCTTGATCGGTGCCGCAGATACCTTCAGGGCGGCGGCTGTCGAACAGCTTGAGGTCTGGGCGCAAAGGGTGGGGGCAGACGTCATCAAGCAGTCGAAAGGATCGGACCCCTCTGCGGTTGCCTTCGACTCCATCCACGCAGCCAGGAGCAGGAACATCGATCTTGTCTTTATTGATACGGCAGGAAGACTTCATACCAAAGTCAATCTGATGGAAGAACTGAAGAAGCTGAAACGGATTATAAGCCGGGAATGCCCTGGGGCCCCCCACGAGGTCCTCCTCGTCCTCGATGCCACCAACGGCCAGAACGCCATCTCCCAGGCGAAGCTTTTTCACGAGGCCGTCGGAGTGAGCGGGATCGCACTGACCAAGCTGGACGGAACCGCCAAGGGTGGAATCATCGTGGGAATCACGGAGGAGTTGAACATCCCCTTACGATATATCGGTGTAGGAGAGGGGATCGATGATCTCAGGGAATTCAACGCATCGGAATTTGTCCAGGCCCTGTTTTAGTTAA
>JAZDGZ010000363.1:0-7015 GCA_043806375.1 Pseudomonadota bacterium
CCGCAACTGAAATTGGTCAGATGAAGTCCGAAATAGTGAGGGCGGCCCATTATGAACTTTGCCGTCCTCAGGATCTGGGCACCCAGGCCCCAATACATGGAAGAAAAATCACTCAAGTCCACCGACGAGACGTCGATGAAATCCATGGGCAGTGCAGCGACACCGATCTTTGCCAGATTTTGCCCCAGCCTGAGATTCAACCTCTCATCATAGAGATTGTAATGCCTTCCGGTGACAATCACCAGGGGTTTTTCCGCGTCATGATTATCCATGATCTCCCTGCCCCTCTCGAACAACTCCATCGAGAATCGACTCTGTCTCTCAAGGGCATATTCCAGGGCATCGCGGATTTGCCTCCTCTTTCGTCCGAGCGCGGGCGAGAGCTGTTCCCCCAATTCAACGGCCAGGGTCGATGGATCGTGTTTCAGGTGCATGATAGGATTCAGGATGGCACTCTCGTCAAGGTCAAGGGCCATGCGAACCATGTACTGGTTCGCTTGCAGCATGGGACAATAGAATCCTGTTTCACCTTTGTCAGGGGTGGGCATGGTAATGATGCTCGGCAGAAAAAGATATCTCGTCTTCCCTATCAGCTCCTTCACGTGGCCGTGAGAGACCTTAACGGGGTAGCACGTCTCAGCGGCGGTCATCGACTCGATACCGGTCGCGGATATATGGCTGTTCGTAGGGGGCGTCAGGACAAGCCTGAAGCCCAGCCTGTCGAAAAAATTAGCCCAGAGGATGCCGGTTTGAAAGGTGTAAAGGGATCTTTGCATCCCTATGGTCGGCCGGCCGTCCACCTCCATGAGAGGTTGATCTTTGATCGTCTCATAGAGCCCTGAAAGGTGCTTGAGCCAGATCTGCTCCCACAATTGAAAAAAGTTCTCCTTCTTGGAGTCCCTGCTCCGCACCAATTCGTAACGCCCGCACTCGCCGCCCCAGACGCTCTTGCGGCCGTCAAAATCGTATATCTTCAACTTGCACTGGTTATGACAATTGGGGTCTGCGCTGCAGACCTTCTCCGTATAATTCATTTGATCATTGATGGCGCTGGCCAGCCCCCTGAAGGCGCTCTTCGTCCGGCCTTCCAGGATCATCTTTTCTTGAAGGCCGACTGCAGCGCCGAAGGCCCCCAGGACCTCCCTGTGTCTCGGGACGACGAGGCCGCGACCCAGGACCTCCTCAAAGGCGGCCACCACACCCCGGTTCAGTGAAGGCCCTCCGAGAAACATCACCCTCTTCCCTGTCTTTCTCTTCCCCACCACACGGTTCAGATAGTTGTGAACAATGGCGTAGCAAAGGCCGGCCAAAAGATCTTTCTTCGGGACCCCCTTCTGGTGGTAGGAGACCAAGTCCGATTCCATGAAGACCGTGCACCTCTCTGCAAGCTTCACAGGGGTCTCTGAAGAGAGGGCGATAGCCTGAAATTCACCCATGATGTTGACGCCGTACTTGTTTGCAAGTTCATGAAGAAAGCTGCCTGTGCCGGCGGCGCAGACCTTGTTCATGTCAAAGTCAAGAGGATAGGCATTGGCGATATAGATGTACTTGGAATCCTGTCCCCCTATCTCAAAAATCGTATCAACGGTGGCGTCTATTTCTACGGCGCCGCGGGCATGTGCCGTGATCTCATCGATAATCAGGTCCGCGTTCAGAAAATCGCCCACCACGTTCCTGCCGGACCCCGTGGTGGCCACGCCAAGGATATGGATCCCTTCGCCCATGGTATCTGAAATCGTCTTCAGGAGTTTCTGGGTCACCTCGATCGGTTTGCCCTGGGTAAGAACGTAGCTCTTGTGGATGATTTCGCGCTCCTCGTTGATGAGCGCATACTTGGTCGTTGTGGAGCCGATATCGATCCCGAGATAGAAGGGTCCCCTTTTTCCGGAACCCTTATCCCTGATCTCATTATCCTCCGGGAAAAAGGTCTGCTTCATCTCAAGTTTTGCCGCGACCGGAATCTGGAAGGTCTCATCGTCCTCCAGCCTGCTCAGGGCGTCCAAATCGAGATGATTCTCAAGTCCCGATTCCAGGCTATGCAACGCCACCCCGAGGGCGCCCACCGAGGCATTGTGCTTCGCCACGATCAGCCCGGGGAAATAGGCCTTGAAGGCCCTGATCTGGAGTTCGTTCATGGACAGCCCGCCGATAAAGAGAATCGGGTCCTCCAGCACCCGATTCGATACAATCGTGCTCATATAGTTTCTGGCATTGCCCACGTGAAGGCCGAAGATGATGTCTTCAAGCCGCTCACCCTTGTTCTGCAGGTGAATCATGTCCGACTTGGTGAAGACCGTACAACGGCAGGCCACATTGGCGGGTATCTCACTTTTGAGACCCAGCCTGATGAAATCAACCAAGACCTTGTCGATATGGTGCTGGGAGACGTCCATATCGGAATGATAGATGGAGGTGGCCAGACGCTGCGCCTGTTGATCTATAAAGGACCCGGTACCCGAAGCACAGGGGCCGTTGGTATTGAAGTATTCGAGTTCCCAGCCGTTGTCGCCGTGGTTGATCTGGAAAAGGGCGGTATCCTGTCCACCCATGCTGATAATCGTTCTGGCATCCGGTCTGACGAAGAGAGAACCCAGGACCTGGCTGATGGTATCGAATTCATAGAAGGCACCCACCCTTCGGCTGATCATCTGCCCATGGTTCCCGGTGAACGCGACACCCTTGATCCTTTTCTCACCCAATCTTTCGTTCAGTTCACGGATAAGGGAAAGGAGTTCCTCCTCCACCCTCCCGAAGTGACGCTTATAGGGTGACTCGTAGACGACCTGCCTGTCCTGGTTGATCACAATGCAGTTGATGCTTACCGATCCTGCATCGATGCCGACATAATAGGTATCAGAATTCCATTTGATCGTTATCTCGCCCATACCAGTGTCTATTTCCGTCCTCACTCGAGCAATTCACGGCCACTATCCCATTCTCTCGGGCCGCTCCCTCTCGCCTTTCCATGAGAGGCCGAATCGCTCGCTCTTTTCATGAGTAATAAGTCTCGCCCAGATGTTCCCGCCCGCTAAGGGTCCCCGTCTTTACGAGTTCCCTGATAACCCCCTCCACCTCATCCAAGGATCGATTCAGGGCGTTGGCCGCGTCCGCAGTCCTTACCGGTCTCCTTCTGGCCATCTCGACGATGGCGGCATCCAAAGAACCGGGTTCCGGTCTTTCTCTTCGGTAAGAGAGGTCGGCAATGACTTCTGCCTTTGGTCCAAAAAATGTCTTTATATCTTCCAGCCTTTGCCTGTCAAGAGATAAAGCCCTGGCATCGGCCGGGGGCCGGGCAACCGTGTTCAAATGAATCCTGTCGGGCGATATGGAGTCGATCTCTCTTTTGAGAGCCTCGATCTCCTCCTGGCTGTCATTCAGACCTGCCAAGAGCATCACCTCAAGGTACAGCAGGCCCGTGTAGCTTTCTCTCAGGGCCCTTAGCCCTCCTATGATCCGGGACAGGGAGAGATCCGAATGGGGCCTGTGGATGGCCCTGAATGTCCCCTCAAAGGCCGTCGAAAGGGTCGGCATGATCAGGTGAGCCCCCAGGACTTTCTCCCTCACCTCTCTTCTCCAGAAGAGAGAGCCGTTGCTGATAACCGCCGCCCTTAGGTCTGTGAAGCCCTTGACGAAGGAGATCACGCGATCTATCCCTGAATGGAGCGTCGGTTCCCCGGACCCGGAGAGGGTGACGTAATCGGGCTTGACCCCCTTGAGCACCTCCTTTAACTGCCGGATCACTTCATCGATGGGCGCGAAGGTCTCGGGCGTGGCGACCTTTTGGGTCGTTCTCCCGACCTGGCAATACAGGCAATCATAGCTGCATGTCTTCGAGGGAATCAGGTCCACCCCGAGAGAGAGCCCCAATCTCCTTGAGGGCACCGGCCCGAATATATAACCCATGGGAACACCCCTCACTACGACGTCACTCATGCTCTTTACAACCACTCGCCCTCTGCCGACGGCAAGTGCGAGACTCCACCAGCAGAGCTCTGAGCATTGTACACACTTGACACAGCGGCAATTTAAGTATCTGGTTTTAAAGATCACTCTTTAAACCGCAGAATGTCCAATAAGGTTTACCCGCCTTCGGCGGCGCCAGAGGCGACCAGGGAATTTCGAATATCGAATTGAAAACTTCATCATTCTGCGGTTCCTTGTTCGACATTCGATATTCCATATTTTGGGGCACTTACACCCAAAGCCTCAACTACCCCCTGTGTCAAGTGTGGGTAAAGATCAGAGGAGAGCTGGTGGCATCAGGTGACCCCCTCGAAGGGGGTTAAAGTGAATTCCGATGAGCAAATTCGAAATTCGAACCACGAAATTTTAGTTGTTGCATTTTGTTCCTTGCGCCCCCGCTTTAAACGGGATCTTCGACCTGCACCTTTCGCCCCGCCCCCTCAGTGCGCCTCATCCCAGTTGTCCCCCACCTTGACGTCCACCTTCAGGGGGACCTCAAGTCGATAGACCCCTTCCATTTCCCCCTTCACCAATGCAAGGAGGTGGTCTATCTCGCCCTCCGGAACCTCAAAGACAAGCTCGTCATGCACCTGGAGGATCATCTTCGTCCTGAGGTTCTCTCTCTTCAGCCTGCCATGGATGTGAATCATGGCTTTTTTGATCAGATCCGCAGCCGTGCCTTGGATGGGCGTGTTGATGGCCATCCGTTCCGCCTCTGCCCGTATCATCCGGTTCTTGTGATTGATGTCGGGCAGGTATCTCCTTCTGTTGAACAGGGTCGTCACGTAGCCCTTTTCTCGCGCAGAGGCGATCGTCTCCTCCCGGTATCTCGCCACACCCTGGTACCTTTCATAATAGGCTGAGATGTAATCTTTCGCGCTCTTAAGGTCTATGCCCAATTCTTCGCTCAGCTTCGGGGGCCCCATCCCGTATATGATGCCGAAATTAATCGCCTTGGCAATCCGCCTGGTTTCAGGGGTAACAGCATCGATGTCAACGCCCAGGATCTCTGAAGCGGTGCGAGAGTGGATGTCTTCCTCCTTTCTGAAGGCCTCAATGAAGGCCTCATCGCCCGAATAATGAGCGAAGACCCGGAGTTCTATCTGGCTGTAATCCGCCGAAAGAAGACGATGGCCTTCTCCGGCTATAAAACCTTTTCGAATCTCCCTTCCCTCCTCCCCTCTTACGGGAATGTTCTGAAGGTTGGGGTTGCTGCTGCTCAAGCGACCCGTGGCCGCAACCGTTTGATTAAAGGAGGTGTGCACTCTGCCTGTGGACGGGTTGACCATCTTCACCAGGGCGTCCAGATAGGTGGATTTCAGTTTGGCCAGGGTCCTGTAGCGCAGCAGAAGCTTCGGGATCTTGTAAGGCAAAGCCGACAGCTTGGTTAAGACCTTCACATCCGTCGAATAGGCCTTGGTCTTGGTCGTCTTTTTTTGCACGGGGAGCTGCAGTTTCTCAAAAAGGACATAACCCATCTGCCGGGGCGAATTGATATTGAATTCCATCCCGGCCTCGGCATAGATTTCCCCTTCGATCTCTTTAAGCTGCTCTGAAAACCCGCTGGACATGGCCTCGAAGAAGTCAATGTCAATCTTGATCCCTGCCCATTCCATATCCGCGAGCACGGGAACGAGGTTCATTTCCAGATTGTAAAAAAGCTCCTGATTCACATCTGCTTCGAGCCTCTTTTCCAGGATACCCATCAATCCGAAGGTAATGTCTGCATCTTCACAGGAATAGGCCATGGCCCGCTCGACCTCGACCTCTGAGAAGCTGCGCCGGCTCTTGCCTCTTCCCACGAGATCTCGGTAGGTCGTCATCTTGTAACTAAGGAAGTGCTGGGCAAGGGCCTCGAGGTTGTGTTGCCGAAGTCCCGGATTGATGACGTAGGAGGCGATCATCGTATCGAAATGAAACCCCCTGAGTTCCACCCCATAACGCCTCAGAACGAGGGCATCATATTTGATGTTTTGCCCTACCTTGGCAATGCTTTCGTCTTCCAGGATGCCTTTCACGATCTCCAGGGCCTTGGGCAGGCTCAGTTGCTCCGGCGCCCCGGGATAACGGTGGCCCAACGGCAGATAGGTGGCCTTGTGAGCTTCACAGCAAAAAGATATTCCGACAAGCTCCGCAGCCAGCGGATCACTGCTCGTGGTTTCCGTATCAACGGAAACCAACCCATATTGCCTGATCATTCGAGTGAGCGACAGGAGTTCCTCTTCAGAGAGGCACAGGCGGTAATCATTACGGGCGCTCTCTTTACGAAGCGCAAACTGGTCCCACAGGTCCCTGAATTCCAACTCCCTGAATATTTCGGTCAGTTTTCGGCTGTCCGGCGTCCCGACCTGCAGATCCTCGATTTCTTTATCTAAGGGCACAAAACGCTCGATGGTGACGAGCCGTCTGCTCAGAACGGCATCAGCATGGCTTTTTTCCAGGTTTTCTTTCAGCCTCTTTTTCTTGAACTCCTCGAGGTGTTCATAAACATTCTCAATGCTCCCGTACTCTCTGATCAGTTCTGCTGCGGTCTTCTCTCCAATGCCCCGCACACCGGGGATATTATCGGAACTGTCGCCCGAGAGCCCCATGAGATCCACCATCTGAGCGGGATTTATCCCGTATTCTTCAATGAAGGTCTGATAGTCTGTGGATCTATCTTTCATCGTGTCCCACAGGGAGGTGTGGGGCGAGACAATCTGCCTGAAATCCTTGTCTCCCGTCACCACAACGACTTTGAAACCCTTTTCTTCAGCCTTTCTTGCCAGGGTACCGATAACGTCGTCCGCCTCAAAACCCTCTTTCTCTATCACCGCCACATTGAGGCCCTCGGCGATCGCCCTGATGTAGGGGAGCTGTACGATCAGATCCTCGGGCATGGGGGGCCTTGTCGCCTTATAATCCTTGTAGAGTTCATGTCTAAAGGTGGGTCCTTTTGTGTCAAAGACAAGAGCCATGTAACTCGGCTTTTTTTCGCTCATGAGTTTGAGGGTCATTTTTGTGAAGCCTAAAATGGCATTTGTCGGCAGGCCCTTTGAATTTGCCAGATGCC
>JAZDGZ010000364.1:0-8238 GCA_043806375.1 Pseudomonadota bacterium
TTGATCAGGGTTGAAAGGCCCCCGTTTCCATAACGTTTGGCAGACTGTTGCCCAGGTCCTGACGAAGGGATGGGAGGCGCCCCTGGGCAGCGGGTACACTTGCCCTCTTTTTTGTTGACAATCCGTTTTAGATGTGCATAAATAAACGACCGTTCGTTAATAAACAGGAGAAAGTCGCTGCCCCCCGCAGGTTGCCAAACGGGCTGGCATCGCTATTCTATTTGCTAAATCAGATTCCAGCCTTTCCAAGGGTCATCGCTACCCTACTTGGAATGGGAGGAAGATATATGGGTTCTTATTCGGTTGTCGGTAAGTCTATACCCAACATGGACAGCCTCGTGAAAGTCACGGGAGGGGCCGTCTATACGGGTGATCTGAAGATGCCAGGATTGCTGATCGGGAAGATCTTGCGAAGCCCCCATGCCCATGCCAGGATTCTCAACATTAATACTGCCAAAGCCTCCAAACTCCCCGGGATAAGGCGGATCATCACCGGTAAGGATACTTTGGGGATCAAGTACGGGATGTGGAGGGTCCGGGCCGAGTTTCTTGATGAGGAGGGTCTGGCCACTGACAAAGTGCGTTACCTCGGTGACGCCGTAGCCGCCGTAGCGGCTATTGATGAAGACACGGCCCTCGAAGCCCTGGAACTCATAGAAGTGGAATATGAGCCGCTTCCAGCGGTTTTCACTTTTGAGGAGGCCATGAAAAAGGGGGCGCCCTTGGTCCACGAGGGGTTCAATGGCAATGTGAATGTGATCCGGAAGATTGACATCGGTGATGTAGAAAAGGGTTTCCGGGAGTGTGATTATGTAAGAGAGGACGACTTCTTCTCCCAGGCCGTGCAGCATTGCCCCATGGAGCCCCATGTGTGTGTGGCCAGTTACGAACCTTTAGGAAAGTTAACCCTCTGGGATTCCACCCAGAGCCCTTATTTTGTCCAGGTTAACCTGGCTGCAACGCTCGGCCTGAGGGAGAATGACGTGCGCGTCATTAAGGGCTATGTGGGGGGCGGCTTCGGAAACAAGGTGGAGTTCTTCTCGAACGAATTCTGCGCCTCCCTCCTTTCCATGAAAACAGGGAACCCGGTGCGTGTAGAGTATACGAGAAAAGAAGAGTTTACCGTAACCCGGCGTCGCGTGCCCGAGATCATCAAGATGAAGACGGGCGTGAAAAAAGACGGGACCCTTGTGGCAAGGGAATCCAAGATCCTCCTGGACGGAGGGGCCTATACCGGCCAGGTTCCTACGACGACCATGCTTTCTGGTATGATGGGGCTTTTGCCCTACCGTATCCCCAACTACCGTTATTTAGGCCAGCGCGTCTATACCAACAACATGCCTTCCGGCGCGATGCGGGGCCACGGGGCCTTGCAGCCCAATTTCGCCAGCGAAGTTCAATTGGATCTGATAGCCAAAGAACTTGGCATCGATCCTCTCGAGCTAAGGCTCAAGAATGCCATGCATCCCGGAGACGGCGTTCCAGGAATCGCCCCTGAGATCCTCAGCTGCGGCCTGACCGAGTGTATTGAGAAGCTGGGAAAAGCCGTCCATTGGAAGAAAAAGAGAAAAGCCCTTCCTGAAGGACGGGGCATAGGCATTTCCTGCTATGCCTTTACGGCCGGAGGGATCTTTAACTGGTTTAACACGACCCTCCCCTTTTCCGAGGCCCTTGTAAAGCTCAACGACGACGGTACTGTAAACCTCTATACCCGAGCTGCGGATATCGGCCAGGGCGTGAACACGATCCTCCTACAGATGCTGGCTGAGGATCTTGGAATAAGATTCGAAGATGTAAGAATCATTGCCGGTGATACGGAGACCTCCACGGCCGACCTAGGCGCCTGGAGCAGCAGGCTTACCCTCCATATGGGGAATGCGGTAAGAAGAGCAGCCCTTGATGCCAGACAGCAGGTTTTCGAAATCGTCGGGGAAAAACTCGGCATGAGACTCCACGAAGAACTGGGGGCTAAGGACGGGCGGATCTTCATAAAAGAACGGCCTGATCAGTTCATCTCCTTTGCCGAGGCGGTCTCGGCGACCCAACGGACAAAGAACGGCATGCCGATCATGGGAAGGGGCGCCTACACCCCTAAAGGCAAGGGGCTGGTTTCCGCTGCCTGGAGTTTTGGGGCGCAGGCGGCTGAGATCGAGGTTGATAAAGAGACGGGGGTCATCAGGGTCCTTAAGCTCACGACCGCGCACGATTGCGGAACGGCCATAAATCCCAAACTGGTAGACGGGCAACTCGAAGGTTCCGCCCATATGGGTTTGGGCCAGGCCCTTACAGAAAACCTTATGTTCCATGACGGTAGGGTCCTTAACCCCTCCTTCAGGGACTATAAGATGTTTACGGCGGCAGACATGCCCGATGTGGAAGCCATCGTGGTGGAGACCTATGAACCGGAAGGGCCTTTTGGCGCCAAGGAGGCTGGTGAGGGGTTGACCATTCCGACCGGAGGAGCGGTGGCCAATGCGATGCTTCACGCTACGGGGGTCCCATTTAAGAGATTGCCCATAACCCCTGAAGAGGCTTTCAGGGCCCTAGAAAAGAAAACCGAAAGGTAGATTGAAATCACAAGACAGGCTGCGCGCCTTTCGCGTTCAGCCTGTTGCTATCGGGCTTCGTTGGTTTGTCCTCGGTCCAAGCCAGGCAAGATTCGCCGGAGGCCGCAGGATGCCCATCGATGGGGCGTCCCCGCAGGTTTGGGGTTAACTTAATCAAAATCGGGGTCTATCTTGTTTTTCCGGGTAGTTCCCCTTTCACGGATGAACCTGAGTATGGTTTTCCCATTTTTTCTGACCCGTCTAATAAGGCCTTATCTTCTCCAAAAATGGATGGCCGCGATCTTTTGGTGGCCCCCCATCCTCCCTCCTGTCCCCTCCTCGCTCTCCTTTCCGAAAAACCAGATCACGAAAGCAACGCAATGCCTCGAAGGCACGCTCAATTCATATAAGGATATGGTTCGGCATCGAATGCCTCTCCTAAAACTCAAAGCCGCTCTGCAGGCCCAGCGCCCAAATCCTTTTCACCAGATGGTGGAGTGACTTTGCACGCAGGGCCATGTTGCGGAACCTAGGAACACTGTTGGACGGCATTGCAATTCAGAAGAACAGTTTTTGAGCTTTCTTAACCTTGGTTCGGGTTCCTCCTTAAGGCCTAGACGGGACTTACGGAGAGGACCTCTTCGGCTCGCTGGCCAGAGGCGAAGCGCTTACTTAAAAAGTCAGTAAATTCCCTTTATCCAACCACTGAGAAAGGGGGTGATAGACCCGTTTAATCTTAAGGCACTAGGGTTTTCCAGCCATTCTCACCACCAAAAAAGGAGGAAAAAATGAAAAAGGCATTGTGCGTTTTCCTGTCCATTTTTTTTTATGATCGGTATTATTGCCGTTGGGTCCGCCACAGCGGATGCGCCCAAGGTGATTTCTCTTTCCACAAAACCCATGGGCGGCACTATCTATTACCTGGCGGCCGGCATGGCATCCATATGGACCAAGTACGCCGGTGTTCAGGTCAGGGTGGAGCCCATGCCGACTATTAAACAGTGGGGTCCCCTGATGGAGGCCGGACAGGTGGATATGGCCATGGAGAATACCGTCACCGGCGGCGGCGCCTATCGTGCCTCAGAGTTTTTTAAAGTGGGGGATAAGAAGTTGACCTTCTATCGAATGGTCGCTGCAGGCAATCAGACCTTGATGGGTTGGTGGACGAGGCCTGATACAGGCATAAAATCTTTCCAGGATTTCGTGGGCAAGCGGATCGTGGTCAACACACCGCCGGGCGCTCCCGACACGGCGGCTATCGCCAAATATATGGTTGACGAGTACCTTAAACTGGCGGGCAAGTACAGGAGATTAGAGATAGGAAGCCCGGCCGAGTGCACGAGAGCCCTGATAGAAGGAAGAATCGATGCCTACCAGTTCGTGGCCGGACCTCACATCGAAGAGCTCAGGCGATCCGTAGGCGTTCAAGGGATACCTGTGCCGATCGATGCAGCGGAATACATGTCGAAAAAGGTACCGGGTCAGTACCCGAGCGTCGTCCCCAAAGGCATGTATGGGCTGGAGGAGGATCTTCCCTGCATCGCATGGAGAGGCGCCCTATACGCCAACGTGAAGTTGGATCCGGATTTGGTATATAAGCTGCTGGATGCCCTTTACAGCCATTTGGATGAATTCCACGCTGTCCATCCCCTGGCCAAGCAATATGTCCTGGCCAATGCCACCAAGAGCCCAACGGTTCCATTCCATGATGGGGCCATCAAATTCTACAAGGACAAAGGTATCTGGACGGGGGAGCTTGACAAGATCCAGGAAAGCAACCTTGCAGACGGCAAATAGCGGTCCAGGAGAATCCCATGAATAATCCGGCCCGTCCCGAGAAAGGGAAAGCGGCACCAGGGAGATACAGGCGATACAAAGGGGTTTTGTCAAAAATCGTATCGGTGCTTGCCGTAGGTTACGTTATTTACGAAATTCTTTACGTGATCGGGTTTCTTACGACAGGAGTTGTGTTCCTTTACCCCTTTGCCTTCAGGTCCTCGGCCCTGGGTCTTTTGTTGGCGCTAACCTTCCTGACGGTTCCGGCTACCAAGAATTCGCCAAGGGATAGGCTGCCATGGTACGAAATTCCGCTTATATTGGCCAGCCTCGTGGTATGCGGCTATATTTTCTTCACGGCATCAACGATCATCGACCATCCGCCCTGGGCCACTCCTTATGAACAGGTGCTGGGCATTGTGTGCATTCTGCTTTTGCTTGAGGCCACAAGGCGGATGGTCGGCCTGGCTATCGTTGTGGTAGCTGTCTTTTTCTTCTTTTATGCCCTTTACTGCAACTACTTTCCCGGTATCCTGGCCGGGAAGGGCTATCCTTTCTCCAGGGCTATGGCCGTCATGTATTTGTCCCAGGACGGCATTTTCGGATCCCTCTTGAACATTACTGTGGTGGTCATCTTCGCTTTTATCCTCTTCGCCTCTTTTCTTCGCGCGACAGGCGGAGGGCATTTCTTCACCGATCTGGCCTTTGGGCTGGTCGGGCGCATGCGGGGCGGGCCTGCCAAAGCGGCGGTCATCGCGAGCAGCCTTTTCGGCACCATGTCGGGAAGTGCCGTTGCCAATGTCGCTGCCACGGGATCGGTCACCATTCCGTTGATGAAACAGTCAGGATACCGGCCCCATTTTGCCGGCGCCGTAGAGGCGGTTGCATCAACCGGCGGTCAGCTTATGCCCCCTGTGATGGGTGCTGCTGCTTTTATCATGGCCGATTTTCTGGGTATATCTTATGTCAAGGTCTGTATCGCCGCCCTCCTGCCTGCCGTGCTTTACTATTTTGGACTTTTCACCATGGTGCACCTGGAGGCGGTGAAGATAGGCCTGACAGGTCTGCCTCCCGAAAAATTGCCCTCCCTCATAGTGACGCTAAGGCGGGGCTGGATGTATCTTCTGCCGCTAGGGGTGCTGATTTACTATCTGGCGGTGAAAGGGTATTCCGCCGAAGCCTCTGCCATTTATGCGGTGGCATGCCTTTTCCTGGTGAGTCTTTTCAAGAAAGAAACCCGGTTGGGATTACGGCGATTGATAGATACCTTTGTGGAAACAGCCCTCGGAATGATAGACATCGTCGTGGTCTGCGCCCTGATCGGCATCATCATGGGAGCCCTCTCATTGACCGGGATGGGTCTCAACCTTGCGGGAGGGCTCGTCACCCTGTCCGGAGGTCATCTCATGGCCCTGCTCTTACTTGCCGCGGCAGGGGCCTATATTCTTAGTATGGGGCTTCCCACAACACCTTGCTACATTATGTTAGCTACCTTGATTGCGCCCGCCATCATAAAACTCGACGTCAACCCTCTGGCCGCGCATCTGTTTGTCTATTACTTCGGCATGGCCTCCATGATCACTCCCCCAGTCTGCCCTGCCGCCATCGTGGGGGCCGGAATTGCGGGCGCATCCATGATGCAGACCGGGTTTCAGGCCATGCGTCTGGGCATCCTCATCCTCATCATACCATTTATGTTTGTGTATAATAATGTCCTGCTCTTGGAAGGGACCGTTTTATCCGTCACGCTGGCCGTGCTCACAAGCCTGATAGGCGTCATCGGCTTGGGTGCTTCAATCGAAGGATTTCTGCTTGCCCGGACAAACTGGATCCAGAGGATCTTGCTTGCAGGAGCCGCATTGGTATTGATTTATCCGGGTTGGAAGACGGACAGCATAGGGATCGGCCTGCTGGGGGCGGTCCTCCTTTGGCAATGGCAGGGAAGGGAGAGGAAGGAAAAGAAGGCAATCGAAGGCTCAAGAGCGTAGGAGAGCTCATCGATAGTGTGATAATAAACGACTGTCCTTATTGAGGAGGAAGAAGATGTCATCGAGCATTTTGGATTTGCGGGAATGGATCAGCATGGTGGACTCGCTCAACGAGTTGAAGCGGATCGATGGGGCCCACTGGGACCTTGAGATCGGGGCTATCGGTTCCCTCAATGTCAAGAGGAAGGATTGCTATGCCCTCCTTTTTGACAAGATCAAGGATTATCCGGCGGGACGCCGACTGCTGAGTTGCTCCGTCTCCACCCCCAACCGGGTGGCCGTCACCATGGGCTTGCCGACCGGCTGCACCGACCTGGAACTCCTGAAGATCATGAGGGAGAAGCTCTTTGAGTGGAAGGCCAATGTGGCCAAGTATCCCCCTGAGTTTGTGAAAACGGGCCCGGTCATGGAAAATGTCGACTCAGGCAAAGACGTCGACATGTGGAAGTTTCCCACGCCCAGATGGCACGAACTGGACGGGGGGAGATACATCGGCACGGCCCACTCCGTGATTACGAGAGACCCGGACACCGGGGAGATCAATCTCGGAACCTACAGGGTCATGGTCCAAGACGACAAAACCACGGCCCTTCATATCTCCCCGGGCAAGCACGGAAGGCTCCATTATGAGAAATGGCACGCCAGGGGCGAGGCCTGTCCTGTGGCGGTCTCGGTCGGGCACCATCCTCTTTTCTATTGTGCTTCGTGCGTGGAGGTTCCTGTGGGGGCGGAGTATGGGTTCATGGGCGCCGTGATCGGGGAGCCGGTGAAAGTCATCAAGGAGGAGATCACCGGATTGCCCATCCCTGCGGACAGCGAGGTGGTCTTTGTGGGACACGTGCCTCCGGGCAAGACGAGGCCGGAAGGACCCTTCGGGGAGTGGACGGGTTATTACGGGGCCGAGGGGATGAGACCCCAGACACCGATCATTGAGGTGGAGCGGGTCTATCACCGGAACGATCCCATTTTGATCGGGACCACGGAAGACAGGCCCCCGAGCGACGCGACCTACTACCGTACGCTGATGACAAGCTCCATGCTCTATAACGAACTCGTGCAGGCGAGCGTCCCCGATGTGAAAGGGGTTTGGATCTCCCAGGAGGCGGGGGGACAGACACTGATCATCGTCTCCATCAAGCAGCGCTATGCCGGTCATGCCAAGCAGGCCGCCCTGTTGTGCTCACAGCTCAGGATTGGGGCCTATATGGGAAAGTACGTGGTGGTGGTGGATGACGACATCGATCCCACCGATACCGCCCAGGTCATATGGGCCGTAACCACCCGATCCGAGCCCGAAAAGGATATAGATATTCTTCGCAGGTGCTGGAGCGGGCCTTTGGATCCGGCTATCCGGAAACCCACCAATGCCTATTTTAACTCACGGGCCATTATCGATGCCACCAAGCCCTTTGAATGGATCGATGAATATCCGATGGATATCAGGCTCAGTCCGGAACTCGAAAAAAAGATAAGAGAGAAATGGGACTGGGTCCTGAAATAGACCTGGTCCAGAACCAAGGCGACACCAGGATTTTCGGTCAACTACAGATAAGGGAGAGGTGAAAGATGTCTACTGGCGTATTGGATCTACGGGATTGGATCAGCAAGGCGGAATCGATCAACGAACTGAAGCGGATTGACGGGGCCGACTGGGACCTTGAGATTGGGGGTATCGGTTCTCTCAATGTCAAGAGGAAGGATTGCTATGCCCTTCTTTTTGACAAGATTAAGGATTATCCGGAGGGACGCCGCCTGCTGACTTGCTCCGTTTCCACCCCGAACAGGGTGGCCATCACCATGGGGTTGCCCACGGGCTGTACGGACCTCGAGCTCCTGAAGACCATGCGGGAGAAGCTCTTTGAGTGGAAGGCCAATGTGGACAAGTATCCCCCTGAGTTTGTGAAGACGGGCCCGGTCATGGAAAATGT
>JAZDGZ010000365.1:0-5191 GCA_043806375.1 Pseudomonadota bacterium
TGGGCACGTTTACATATAGACAATCTGTTGCTTCCCCCGGTAACCGGGTTGACAAGCCGAGATCCTTGCATCTAGAATGCCTTCAGACTGGGGGTTTTGTATAGGCAAGGGCCGGCTTTTTTTGGGTTACAAGGAGGAAAGGCATGCAGCAGGAGAGGGAAAAGAGGACGAAAGACAAAGGCCCCCGGCGAGGGCTCGGCCTTCTGGTTATGGTCATGATCGTCGGCCTCACGCTCTTTACGGTCGTCATCATGGCCCTCAATTCGAGAAAACCGGGGTATCACACCCTGGAGGATGTGGACAAAACCGTCAAGGGTGCCCGTTTCATAAGGATCAACCAGGCCCTCGTCCAAGACATGATGAAGAACTGGATACCCAATGATCTTTTCTGGCCGACGGCCTTCCTGGACAACATGCCCAATTTCCAGATAGGCACTTTGGAGGTGGTCAGGTACAATGTCCGGGTCTTGAGGGACAACCTCTCCAGGATGAGAACAACCGACAAGCTCGATCGCTATGCCGACGGGGCCTTCACCTTTCTTTCGAACGATCCCTACAAATGGTGGTTTCCCTCTGCAGAAAGCAAATGGAAACAAAGCTACAATCACCTGGAAGCCTTTTATCAGGGCCTTTTGAACAAGAAGTCTTCTTTCTATCCCCGTGCCGACAATCTGGTTGAGCTTCTGGGTCAATATGCGTCGCTCATGGGCGGCGTCAATACGAGACTCATCAACGCACCCAGGGATATTCGAAAGGCCGTGGCCGTTGAAGAAGAGGATGTAAAAAGCACCATGGAGCCAAGCATGGTCGACGTTGATATCCCCTGGTCAAAGATAGACGACAATTTCTATTACGGCCAAGGTGTCGCTTATGGCCTCTACGAATCCTTCAGGGCTATCAGGGTCGACTTCATTGATGTCTTGACCGATAAGAATTCGGTCACCCTGGTTGACAAAATCCTGGAGGACCTCGGCCGATGCGACTTCGAGCCTCTGATTGTTTTCAACGGAGATCCTGACAGCATGTTTGCGAACCACTCCCTCAATCTCTCAGGGGTATTCAATGATGCCAGGCAGAAGATCAATTCCCTGATCGTCGCCCTGATGCAGGGCTGATTTCGGGCCCCTCAAGTGAATGTTGAAGGTTTTTCAATGCATGAGATGTCCATAGCTGAGAGCCTTATCGATATTTTGAAGGAAGAGATGGAGAGGCATGGCGCTACCACCCTGAGGAGCGTGCGCCTCAATATCGGCAGGTTGTCTGCCGTCGTCCCTGAGTCCCTCTCTTTCTGTTTCGGGGTTCTGGTAGAGGGGACGGAGCTTGAGGGTGCGGATCTGGTCATGAACATGGTTCCCCTGAGAGGGTCCTGCGCCCGCTGCAGGCTTGAGTTTGAGATAGAGGATTACACCTTCCTGTGCCCCTCTTGCGGCAACACCAAGATCGACACGATCGAAGGCCGGGACCTCTCCATCGTGGAGATCGAGGTCCATTGAGGCGCCGGTGCTCCCGGGTGAGCAACGGTTTTTAAGCTGACTCATCTGTAAACCCCCTCCGAGGATCGGGGCGGGAGAGGGGCGTGATCGCCAAGGAGTCCTTCATGAAAATCTCGGTCGTCAGGAATATCCTGGAGGCGAATGAACGAATCGCCGAACAGAACAGAGACCTCTTCAGGGAAAACGCCCTTTTTGTCATCAATCTCATGAGTTCGCCGGGGGCCGGCAAGACGAGTCTTCTGGAAAGGACCATTGATGCCCTGAAGGGCGATCTGAGAATGGGGGTCATTGAAGGGGACATCCAATCTTCACAGGATGCGGAGCGGGTTGCCAGGAAAGGGGTCCCTGTCGTTCAGATCAACACGGGCGGTGCGTGCCATCTGGACGGGAATATGATCAGGGATACCTTTCAAGAATTCAATTTCAAGGAAATGGACCTTCTGGTCGTTGAGAACGTGGGGAACCTGGTTTGCCCTGCAGAGTTCAAGCTGGGAGAAGATTTCAAGGTCATGATTCTGAGCGTCACCGAGGGGGACGATAAGCCCACCAAGTATCCCCTCATGTTCCGTGAATCAAAGGTCCTGCTGGTTAATAAAGTTGACCTTCTTCCCTATGTGGATTGCAGTCTGGAGAGGATCAAAAAGGATTCGTTGAAGATCAACCCGGATCTGGAACTATTCCCGGTCTCCTGCAAGACAGGGGAGGGCCTTGAGGGTTGGTTCACCTGGCTGAGGGAAGGGGTTAAAGCAAAAAGGCGCTAGGAATCCATGTTCAAATCCCTCAAACTGTCTGACTTTCAGCGAAAGAAGATCCGCATCCTGAGAAAAACCTCTTCTACCAGGCCCGCCCTGTGGGTCGCTGAAGAGGGCGGTGTCAGGGCTGTCGTGAAGGACTATAGCGGAAACGGATTCGTGTATAGAAACACTGTGGGCCGCTTCCTGGTCTGGAGGGAAAAGAGGGCATACCAGAGGCTCGAAGGACTGAAGGGGATTCCCTGCCTTTACCGGGTTATTGGCGGCCTGGCCCTGGTGATCGAAGAGATAGAAGGAAGTAGCCTCGAAGATCTTGAAAAAGTGAAAAGGCTATCGGAGGATTTCTTCGATCGCATGAGGAGTCTGGTGGAAAGGGTCCACCAGCGTGGTCTGGCCCACTGCGATCTAAAGAGGGCCCCCAATATTTTGCTGGGGAAGGACGGCCAACCCTATATCATCGACTGGTGCGCTGCTATTTCAGAGAAGGAGTTCAGGGCCTGTCCCCTGAACCAGCTCTATAAAAGGTTTCTCCTGGACGACTTCAACGCGATCACGAAGGTTCAGCTGAGACATTGCCCTGAACGAGTAACCGCGGAGCAGAAAAGGCGATATGCTTATCGGAATGGGGCTGAAAAATTCGTGAGGGCCGTGAGAGACAGGTTGAGAGAGATTTTACAGAAAGTCGCTTAAGCGCTTCATTTCGCAATTAGCAGGTTGCTGAAAAAGACCTGTTGTGCAGGCTGCTCAAAAATGCCCAGATGCAAGGCACCCGAAATTTCGAGGAGTGAGGCGTACATACAAGTACGCCGCAACGACGAGGAATGAGGGTAACGCCGCTCGCCAGATCCCGGCTTAACGGGGAGATGGGCGTTTTTCAGCAGCCTGCTAGGGGGTTCGATCTTCGGCATCTAAGGAGGCCATGATTTTCTGGGCAATTCCCCTCCCCATGGCCAGACGGGTTGAGCCGTGGCCGATGATCAATCTCCCGAGACCGTTATTGCTGATCACCTCGATATGATCCCCTGCCCGTAAACCCATTGCTGCAAGACGAGCCCGAGCCTCGCGGCCCCCCAAGATCTCCTTGATGACAATGTTTTCACCAGGCTTTGCCAAGGCGAGCGGCATAAGGGGAAGCCTCGTTTCGAGGCATTGGGAGCAAAGGCCGTAGATCTCCATCTTATGCTGCAGGATTTGGAAACCTTGAAGGGCGGCAATCTTGGCCTGTAATGTCTCGATTTGATCGTTGCTGAACTCAACGATTTTGCCACATTTGGTGCAGATGATGTGGTCGTGGTGATTGCCCAAATGGCGGTGTTCATAACGCGGGGGTTGACCCTCAAAGTGCTTCTTTTGGGCAAATCCGAGTTCAACCCAACGGTTCATGCACTGCCTGACAAAATCAGGCTCATAGTCTTGCCCCCGTTCCCTCAGAAGGCCCATCACCTCCTCTACGGTGACGTGTTCCTCGGTATCCAAAAAGACGTCGATGATATTGAGCCTCTCTTCCGTGTCCCCCACGCGGTCGTTTTCGATGAGGGAGCGGAAGTTTTCTTTTTCAAAATGGTTATTGCTTTTCATCCAATTTCTCCTGCTTTAAGGAACGTCAGGGGCAGAGAACGCCGAATCCCGTCAAGGGGTCACCGCGTCGCTCCAGGGCCCTTTCGACATTCCGCACAATAGCCCGACACCTCCAGCCGATGGTCGGTGATCTTGAAGTCATATCTTAGCGCCAGGCGGTTTTCGAGTTTTTTTACGGTTCGTTCAACGAACTCAATGACCTTTCCGCACTGGACACAACGGAGGTGGCAGTGATGGCCGTGACCGTAAAAGGGTTCGTAGTGCATGTGGCCGTCTTCATGCCAGGCCTCTCTGATCAAATCGGACTCCATGATAAGGGGAATGTTCCTGTAAATGGAGGCCTTAGAGACCGTGCTTCCCTTTTTACGAAGTCTCAAAGAGAGTTCATCCACATCAAAGTGGTCCTGGGCGGCGAAGATCTCCCGAATAATCTCTTCCCTCTCAGGTGTGTTCCGCAGGGCCTTCTTGGCTATAAAGGAACGGAAAAGATCGATTTCGGCACTCATCAAGACCTCTTATTGCAATTCAGTTTCAACAATAATAATGAGGCCCCTCTCTGTCAAGGGGGATCTTGAATCCCAAATCCACCACCTCAGTAGAGACAGAGAGAGGCTGGTGCGTGTGAGGAAGCGTTTGGCTACCTGCACACCGCATCTCCGGCTCAGGAAGCGCCGTTTTCACCAAGATGACAGGGCTCTTTTCTTGTGCAAGTGCGTCACTGGGCGGCGATGGCGGTCTGCAGATCTACCTCTCCCCTCAGGTGGCGGTATCCTCAAAAAACCTATCTCCCTGTCATCTTGGTGAAAACGGCTTTGGATAATCAAGCGCCCTAGCCCGAGGGGGCCGGGTGCAATCCGGCAATCTTTGCCCGTATCGACAATAACCACCCGTAAGTAGGGTCTCCAGGACTGAGTCGCAACGACAATTGCCGAGACCGTCCGATGACTCTGGCCGGGATGTTGATTAGGTAAAACCTCATCGCCTTCATCCGCTCCCGAATCGCCAAGTACCTATACTCAGGACCATTCTTGCTACGCCCGATGGCATTGGGCACAAATCCAACCAGATCCTTGTTCACCTTGCATAATCCCTTGAGCGCCTCATTGGCCAAAGGGATAAACGCCTTGCCCGCCTCCCTCAACCCCTCCTGATCCCTCTCATGAAACTCAGCCAAATACCGAAATACCGCTGAACTCGACGGCACGCTCCGGATTCTCTCTTTCCTCCAGCGCTTCTTTAATCCCCTGCGGCCCTTTCGGCTCAATCCGTGACTCACCGCCTTGCTAAGCAGTCGGCAAAAACCCCTGTCCGATTCAAGTCTGTCCACGTCCTCCACACAGTCCCCGCCCACCAGGTTCAACATCACCA
>JAZDGZ010000366.1:0-2551 GCA_043806375.1 Pseudomonadota bacterium
ATCATGGAAGAGCAGGACAGGCTGGATTCATGGCTGAAAGAGACCTTTGACGAACTTGCCCGGAGCTTTCCCGCAAGCAAGAAGTGGGGCATCTACACCGCCTCTTTCCTCTGGGGAATCCTCATTCTCTCCTTTGAAACAGCCGTGGGTGGCGGTTTCTCCGTCATCGATGCAGCCCTCGATTCTGCGCTTGCGCCTCTTGTGACAAAGGGCACTGCGGAACTCTTCGCCTATTATGAAATAAGAAAGATCGCCCGGGAACTGGCGGAACGTTACCGCAAAGGGCTCCTGTCGGTCCTCCGCCGCCAGCAGGACCGTTATCAGGCTTGTATCGAGTCCCTCATAACCCCGGAAGAGACATTGAAGGGGCTGGAGAGGCTTCAACAGGAAATCTCAGACTGGCAAAGAAGTCATGAATAATAGGCAACATCCGCTGCGGTCGCTGCAAAGCGAGCTCGTCCAGATCACCCATCTCCTGGACAAAGGGCGCTTCTTCTCTCTCTCGCCGAAGGACGAGCAGACGATCCGGGCAGAGGTGGGTCGCCTTTCCCATAAGCTCGCCCTCGTGGAGCACGGTCACCTGGCCATCGGACTTCTCGGCGGGACCGGTGTCGGGAAATCGACCCTGATGAACGCCCTTGCCGGCGAAGAGATCGCCTCCACCAGCCATCGCCGACCCCACACCGACCAGGTCCTCATCTACAGACATGCGGAGGCGGGGACTCTTTCCGCCGAGCCCTTGGGAGAGGCCCCTTGGCGAGAGATCACGCACCATGGCGCTGCCATCCGGCAGATCATCCTCTGCGACCTGCCTGACTTTGACAGCCTCATGGGCGAACACAGGGAGGAGGTCATTCAATTTCTGGATCACCTGGATCTTCTCGTGTGGGTCGCCAGCCCTGAAAAGTATGGGGACGGTCGCTTTTACGAATTTCTCAAGGCGGTCCCAAAGGCCGGACAGAACTTCACTTTTGTCCTGAACAAGGTTGACCTCATCTTTCAAGGAAAAAACCCGGATAAGGGGTATGAAGAGATGAACCTCCTCTTCAGGCGCTTTCGCGAACTCATCAGAGAAAACGGCATCGGCGACCCTCTTCTCTACCTCATCTCGGCCCAAGAGGCTATGGGATCGGATGAAGCGGCCCCGTGGAACCAGTTTTTCCCCCTAAGGCAACACGTCTTTCAGCAGCGGGACATCAAACAGATCGCCGCCGCAAAGGCGGCCAATCTGGACGTTGAGATCCGGACGCTTTTGAGGGCTTTTGAGGGGGAGGTCTCTGACCTTAAGAGCTTCGACCGGCTCCTGGGCGATGCCGTCAAAGAACTTCAAGACCAGCGTTCCCGTTGGGGGCAGGTCGGCCGTGAGGCCGTCGGCATCTGGATGGGAGATCGGATAAGGAGAGGGATCCTGTCCGGCCGGGGCGACCCGGTCCAACTCATAGGTCCCGGTTATGGTTTCGCCCTCTTATTTCAGGCCTTCCAGAACAGGTCTTCTCCAGAGGTGGTCCCGAAGACCGATTTATCCTTTTTTCATCCTCCTGAGGAGATCAAGGTCTCCTTTCGTCGCCATCTCGAGGGGGTGGAGGATCGAATTTCCCAACAGGTCCTTCGTCAAAGCCTCCCTGCCCTTTTCCGAGAGCGGCTCAGTGACGTACTGGGCATAGAGAAGAGGTTTGAGGATATGGGGGAGCGTTTTCTGCAGGTCCTGATTCTCCATGCCGCTGATCCGCCTTCGCCCGCCCTGTGGGGATTCAGGGTCATGCAAGGGCTCGCCTATCTCCTGCTCCTGGCCCTTTTCCTCTTTGCCGTCGGAGGTCAAAGCGCCTGGCAGGCGGTCCTTACGGACCCCGGCGGGATCAAACTCCTTCAGCTGGTCCTTTCCATGATTCACACCCTCTTTAGCGCCAAGGGACTGGCTGCCCTGTGCACCTATGGCTTGATCAACCTTTTCGTCGGGTTCGTTTTCTACCGCCGCTATCGAAGACGTTTACTCCGCCTTGCCGATAAGCGGATCAAGACCCTCAAAGCCGCGCTCCTCAATCTCTGGGAAGAAAGTCTCGATGTCATCTTAAGGGATCTGGACGGGTTCAGGACCGACCTTCGGTCAAGACACTCGGAACTCACTTCGCTGTTAAAACGGTGAAATTGTCGGCCATCCGGATTTGCTGTTTTCTACGTCGCCTGACCTCTGCACATGCTTGCCCGTGCGAACCACATCCTCAACATCCAGGAAGACCTGCATGTCCACATGGTCCTTCCTGACCTTTATCTCCTTCACCACGGTCTGAAGCTTGAGCTTCTTCCCCTCGTCGTCCAGGAATTCCCAGTTATTCGCGAAGGATGCGACCTCTTCGAAGCTGGCGTTCAGGGCCTCAACCGCAGCGTCGGGCGTCGCGGAAGCGTCCTGTGCCTGCTCCTGGGCAAGCCTGTTCTCTGACAGGGCCTGCTTGAGGGGCTGGTAGCGGCGTTTGAAGTCCGCGTCGTCGATGAGGCCGCTCTCAAGCTTGTCGAGAAGAGTGTCCAGACGGGTTTGAAGGGATTGCTGTTCAGT
>JAZDGZ010000367.1:0-2348 GCA_043806375.1 Pseudomonadota bacterium
AAAAGAGCGGCGTGCTGCATGAAGCAGGTCGGGCTAAACGTAGCGGCCGATTCTCTCATGAGCGCAGCGTACCTGGGGACGGTCGGAGGATTGGTTATTATTTCCTGTGACGACCCGGGTCCCCATTCCTCTCAGACCGAGCAGGACACCCGGTTCATGGCCCGCCTGGCCAAGGTCCCTGTCTTGGATCCTTCCAATCCTGAAGAGGCCCGAAAAATGGTCGGGCTCGCCATGGATCTTTCGGAGGAATTCAGGCTCCCTGTGATCCTGAGGCCGGCGATCCGGGTCTGCCATGCCCGTCAGAACATTGCCTTTGACCCACTCTCCGTCAACCCCAAAAAGAGCGCTTTTGAAAAAGATCCCTCGCGGTGGGCCGCCACTCCCCGGTTTCGTCTCATTCTCCATGGTGAATTGAACAAGAAACTGAAGGAGATCGGGAAGCGGTTTGACACACTCGCTCAGTACAACTTCCATACCCTTGAGCCGGGCAAAAACTATCCTTTGGGGATTATCGCAGGAGGGGTTTCCTATGCGGTGATCAGGGACCTTCTTGAAGAACTCAAACGTACAGACCTCCCTGTCCTCAAGGTCGGAACCCCCTATCCATTCCCGGAAGGCCTGGCCTCCGAGTTCATGGCTGCCTGCGACAAAGTGCTGGTCATAGAAGAAACGGACACGCTGATCGAGTATCTTCTTGGAGACAGGAACAAGGTTCTGGGCCGACTTTCAGGCCATGTCCCGCTGGAAGGAGAACTGGTCCCGCAGGTCATTTACCGATTGTTTGACCGAACCTTGAGAGAGCTGGAGCTGCAACCTTTCGAAGGGGAGAATGAGGCGGAGGCCATGGAGCTGGTCAAAAGCCTCCAACTCCCTGTTCGGAAACCAACCCTTTGTCCCGGCTGTCCCCATCGGGCCGCCTTTTTTGCCATCCGGAAGAGCAAACCCAAGGCCATCTTCACCTCCGACATCGGATGCTACACCCTGGGAATGAACCTCGGCGCCGTGGACACGTGCCTGGACATGGGGGCATCGATCACCATGGCTTCCGGATTCTACCACGCCTTTGCCCAGGACGGGGTGGATCAACCGATTGTGGCGACGATCGGCGATTCAACATTTTTCCATTCAGGCACGGCCGGCCTTCTGAACGCCGTTTACAACGGGGCCAGGTTCATCCTGGTGATCTTGGACAACCTGACCACGGCCATGACCGGCATGCAACCGACCCCATCCCTTGGAATCAAGGCGGACGGAAGCGAGGGAAAAGCCATCTCCCTCGAGAGAATTGTTGCAGGTTGCGGGGTTGATTACATCGAAGTCCTTGATCCTTATGACATCAAGAAAACGAGCGAAGAGTTGAAAAAAGCCTCGGAATACATCAAGGAGCCCGAAGGGGGCATCGCCGTCATCATCGCCCGACATCCTTGCCTGATTGCTTACAGGAGCGAGGCGATTCCGGAAAAGAAGAAAGTCATGGTCACCGAGGAGTGTGCGGAATGCAACTTCTGCATCGATCGCTTCGAATGCCCCGCCATTTATCACGATCAGGAACTCGGTCGCACCAGCATTAATGCCCAGCTCTGTTCTTCATGCGGCGTCTGTCTTCAGGTCTGTCCCAAAGGCGCAATTGTGGAGGTGGCATGAAGACGATCAATATGGTGCTTTGCGGGTTGGGAGGTCAGGGAATCCTTTTCATGACCAAAGTGCTTGCCCAGGTGGCCCTGGACAAAGGCTACAACGTGATGGGGGCCGAGACGCACGGCATGGCGCAGCGAGGAGGTTCCGTGGTCTCTCATCTCAGGCTCGGGAACGTGCAGGGCTCCCTGGTGAGAACCAATGAGGCGCCCCTTCTGCTTGCTCTCGAAGAGAACGAAGGATATCGAAACCTTCCTTACCTCGCCAGAGGAGGCCGCCTTTACGTGAACACTCCCTCCCCTCTTTTCCCAAGGGAGGAAGTGAGAGGCTTCCTGGCAAAAAAAGAGATCATCAGCCGCTCCGTTCCCGCCGGCAAGATCGCTCTTGATCTGGGTGCACCCATGTCTTCGAACCTTGCCCTCCTGGGTTTTTTCTCTGCCTTTGAAAACGAACCTTTCAACTATGAGAACCTGAGAGAAACCATCGGAAAAACCAGCCCTGATCGTTTCAGGGACAAGAATTTTTTCATTTTCGATGCCGGATATCATGAAGGGAAAAAAGGTTGAGCCTGTCGCAGGCCTTGTGCTCGCTGCGGGAGCATCCACCAGGATGGGGACTCCGAAGCAGCTTCTTCCGGTAGGCACCGACCTTCTTCTTGAGCGGGTTCTTGAACAAAGCCTCCATTCCAACCTGGATCTTGTGGTCCTTGTCCT
>JAZDGZ010000368.1:0-5149 GCA_043806375.1 Pseudomonadota bacterium
AGGAGGGCGGAGGGTCCGTTCTCTTCTGTTTCAGAATAAAATGACACCTGTTGCACTGGTAAAGGACATCTTCCGGTTGCTTTTTTTCCCTCAGTCTTTTCATGATCTTGGCCGATGGTTCCGCTTCTCTTGGATACAGACATGGACGTCTGAGCGGGAGGCCTTTCCGATCCAATAAAAAAATATTTCAACAAAGAATAGAAAGGAGAGACTTATCTCGTCGGTTGAAAGTAATGCAATTCAAATGCCAAGAAGGGAGGAGTCTAATCTACTGAAAATACGTTTAATTTTTTTCGAATGCCCTGCAAAAAAGATCCACAGGAGAGAACCATGACAGGATGGCAAGTCTTGCATTTGAGAATAAAACCCTAAGGCCTATGATTTACTGAAAAAATGAAAAGTGCAGCCAGGGCATGTCAAAATGGCACGCTGCCTCGTTCCCCCGATACATTCCTGGAACGGGCGTCCACGGCGGACTTGAGGATTTGCCCCTTGAGCCCTGCGCCTTGTGCCTTCTGTCTATTTCGTCGCCCCACCCTTGTCCTTCTCCTTTAACGCTTGAAGTACCTTCTCAGGCGTGATGGGGAGTTCTTTGCATCTTACGCCCGTGGCATGATAGACGGCATTGGCTATGGCAGGGGAGACGGCGATGATAGAACCTTCGCTCATGCCTTTGGCCCCGAAGGGACCGCCCGGGTCAGGCTCCTCCACCAGCTCTGTACGAATCTCCGGCATGTCTAGGGCCGTCGGGACCTTATATTCCAGAAAGGAGGGGTTCATCACCTGGCCATTCTCCAGGATGAGTTCCTCATAGAGGGATTGCCCCAGACCTTGGGAGGCCGACCCCTCCAGTTGCCCTTCCGCGTGCATCGGGTTGATCGCCTGCCCGCAATCGTGTGCTCCCGCTATACGGAGGATGCGGACCAGCCCGGTCTCGCGGTCTACCTCCACTTCCGCGATGTCGGCCCCAAACCCATAGGCAGGCGAAGAGTGGCCCTCGTAGGTCTCCTGGTTCACCATCACCGTGGGAGTCGTGTAGAGCCCCTTTCCCAGGATATGAAACTCCTTGTTGATGTTCAGAATCCGTGCATGGGGAAAGGGGCTGCGCAAGATCTTGCCGTAAAGCATGCCGGGGAGTTTCATGTCCACGGTAAAGGTGGCCTCCCCCGTCGCCTTCAATCTCCCGTCAATGGGAGGAACCCTCTTCCCCACAATAGAGTACTCTTTCATAAACACAGAGCATAACATGTATCCTGCAAGGCCGCAAATTCATTGACACCCCCTTTTCCTTTTCCTAATATCCCATCATTCCGGCCCGGCCATTAGAATATCAAGCATGAGTTCTCTTTAATCTAATTCGGGCGCCCCTAAGTGACAGGAGATCCGGCCTACTGGGGCCATTGAACGACAGGTGAAGGAGGAAAGATGACTGAGAAGAGGGTTGTGAAGACCACCTGCAAGAGCTGTCACGGCGGTTGCGGCGTGCTCGTCACCGTCGAAAACGGCGTCATCACCTACATCGAGGGGGACCCGAAGTCCATCACCAAGGGGACGATGTGCGCCAAGGGCCTCGCGAGCATCCAGCACATCAATCACCCGGATAGATTGAAGTTTCCGGTAAAGCGAATGGGCGAACGAGGAGAGGGCAGGTGGCAGAGGATCAAATGGGATGAGGCCCTGGATACGATCACGGGAAAGATGAAAGAGCTTATCGGGAAATACGGGGCGAACGCCATCTGCAACAGCCAGGGCACGGGCAGGGGCTATAACCGATACACGGTACGTCTGGGAAACTCCATCGGCACAGGCAATCGCGGATTGGGGTCCAGCCACATCTGTTACTTTCCGAGGCTACAGGCCTTTGGGGCCACTTTCGGGGTCAACAGGCTTTACTGCGATTACCACGGCTGGGGAGGGGTATATCCCAAGACCCAGATCTCCTGGGGCAAACAGATTGAATATTCCAGCTCCGACGGAGAAATGGCCGTCTGGTTCTTCGAGGCCCTGAAACATGCCAAGAACCTCATCCTCGTCGACCCGAGGGCCACTTCCATCGCCCACAGGGCGAACCTCTGGCTCCAGTTGAGACCCGGCACGGATGCCGCCCTGGCCCTCGGCATGATGCACGTCATCATCAACGAGAATATCTATGACAAGGCCTTCGTCACAGAATGGACCCATGGTTTCGACAAGCTGAAGGAACGGGTGCAGGAATACCCGCCCGCCAAGGTAGAAGAGATCACCTGGGTCCCCGCCGAAAAGATCGTCAAGGCGGCCCGCATGTTCGCCCTGGACACCCCCGGGGTCATACAGACGGGGGAATCCCTGGATGCCTCCAATAACAGCACGGGAAATGCGAGGGCGATCATGTGTCTCATGGCCATCACGGGCAACGTGGAAAGGCCGGGCAGCATGATGAACTGGGTTCATCCGCCTCCGGGACCCATGCTTGGTTTTGGAATTGAGACGGCCCACAATATCCCTGAGGAGAATTTGAAGAGGGCCATCGGAAGAGATAAACACCGGTTGATGGATTTCGGCCGCTGCCACACGGAGACGGTCTTTAAGCAGTTGCGTGAAGGAAACTGTGACCTGAAGATGCTCCACCAGCACGGCGGGAATTTCCTGTTCAGCCTGGCCAACACCAAGAACGTGCGCAAGGCCATGTTGAATTTGGAGTTCCTTTCGGTGGCGGAACAGTTCATGTCCACCTTTGCCGAGATTGCGGATGTCGTCTTGCCCGTGGCCCACTGGCTGGAGGAAGACGACCTGTGGGATACGCACCCTGGTTTCATAACGAGCGCCGTCAACCAGGTCGTAGATCCCCCGGGCGAGGCCTGGTCGACCGCCAAGATATACCTGGAGATCGGGAAGAGGATTGCCCCCAAGTTCTGGCCGTGGAATAACGTCGAAGAGATGTTGGACTACCAGCTTGGAAAGGCGAATATCACATGGAAGGAGTTCAGCAAAAGAGGATTCCTGGCCACGATGGGAAAAGATCAGCCATATTACAAGTACAAGACGGACTATTGGGTCAAGGGAGGCGGCTTTCCCACCCCCACAGGCAAGGTGGAACTCTACTCAACCGTCCTGGAGAAACTGGACTATGACCCTCTGCCGGCCCATATTGAGCCCAGTGAAAGCTATGACTCAACCCCTGAAATCGCCAGGGAGTATCCTCTGATTCTAAGCACGGGAGGTCGCATCCCCTTCTATTTCCACACCCAGTATTCCAATATTCCCTGGATCAGGGAACTCCAGCACTATCCCCGGGTACAAATACACCCCGAGACGGCCGAAAAGCATGGCATTCATGAGGGCGATTGGGTCTGGATCGAGACGTTAAGGGGGAGGATCAGACAGAGGGCCAATCTCTTTTCGGGGATGGACCCGCGTCTCGTGATCGTTCAAGCCTCCTTTTGCTACTGGGAAAAACAAGGGCCGGAGCGGCTCTTGATGAGCAATGCCAATGTCCTGACCAGCGACGAAGGGCCCTTTGACGGACCTGCAGGCTCTGTCAACATGAGGGCCCTGCTATGCAGGATATATAGAGTGGAGGAAGACGATGACACGCAAGTCAGTTTTTCGTGATCCGGATCTTTGCGTCGACTGCAAGGCCTGCCTCATTGCCTGCAAGGTAAAGCACATGTCCCCCCCATACCCGACGTCTCCTGCCGTGTCTGAACCGAGGGGTCTGAACCTCATCCATGTGTATCAGTTTGGGCCTGTGATCGACGGCGCAGGTGTGAACCAGTCCTTTGTGACTATCGCTTGCATGCACTGTGAGGATGCACCCTGTCTCAGGGTGTGCCCCACATCAGCCATCTATAAGGATACCCCGACCCATATCACCATGGTCAACAGGGACAAGTGCATAGGCTGCAAGGCCTGTCTTTGGATCTGCCCCTACGGCGCCCCCAGTTTCGATGAGGACGGAAAGCTGGCGCTCTGCGATCTGTGCATCGACAGGCTCAGGGAGGGGAAGAAGGCGGCCTGCGAGGCAACCTGCCAGGCCATGGCCATTTTTATAGGAAGCCCGGAGGAGATCGCCGAGCTCCGGGCGAAAAAAGCCGTCGATCGGATCGGAAGAGGCCTGATGGAATAGCCCCGACCATATCAACATTGCCTCTCGAGGCCCTGATGACGCCTCTTTCGTCACTGCTCAGCGGCCCTGACGCAAGCAACACGGGATTCTTGAAGGACAACCTGCCCGCCATGACCGCCATTTTCAAGCTCATCTTGATCCGGCTCCCCCTGAAAAACGACTCAAACCCGATATACCCTGCAGAGCCCGGTATGGGGCCATCCCCCGCGGATCTGGTCACAATGATCCGGATCATCGTCGAGGAGGACGTTCACATTTGACTTCCACAGTCCGTGAAGGCTGGGCTCCTGGGCCGGTTCCTCCGGAAACCACCAGCTGTGTTCCGCGTGAACCACACGGGGATCCATCCCCTCAAAGGTCTCTACCTTGAACCGCACCCTTCCAAGACGCGTTTCCACGTAGACCCAGTCCCCATCCCCTATTCCCAGTTCTTTCGCCGTATCCGGATGAATCTGTAGGATCGGATCAGGATGCCTCTTTCTCTTGGACGCAATCTGCCTGAACTCCGAGTGATAGAAGTGCCTCACCCTGCCCCCGGTCGTCAGGATAAGGGGGTATTCCTTCGCCGCCTCCGGTGTGCTCACCGGAGACTCGGCCGGCTCTTCATAGGCGGGCAGGGGATCATAGCCCAGCGCCTCAAAAAGGGTCGAGTAGAGTTCCACCTTTCCGGTCGGGGTAGCGAAACCGTATTTCTCGTATTTCTTGTATTCCTGGGCGCCAAGGATGCCGCCCATCTCGACCACCTCCTTGAACGTATACCCCATCGGCTTAAACCTGTAGTCATAGCAGGCTTCGAGGGTCTCCCAGGGCCAGTATTCCCGCTGGCCGAGCCTGATTCCAAGCTCACGCCAGAACTGATAGTCATCCCTCCGCTCGTATTCCGGCTTAACAGCCCTTTCACCTGCGTTGATGAAGTTTCTCATGCCCGCAATCGGAGCGACGACGACCCTCTCCAACCAGTCCGCAGCAGGAAAGACATAATCGGCCAACATCGCCGTCGGCGTCATGAAGTATTCGTGTATGGCGATCAGATCCAGGGTCTTC
>JAZDGZ010000369.1:0-3415 GCA_043806375.1 Pseudomonadota bacterium
CACCACCTTTTCGATGCTCGGCAGCTCCTTCAGGATATTGGAGATCCTCTCGATAGAATCGAGGCTCTTCCCTTTGAACCAGTACCCGTTGGCGGTAAAGAGGACCTTGGGCCTTATCTGGCCGAAACGATCAAGGACCCCTTTGCTGCCGAAATCCGGGGAGCAAGAAGACCAGGTTGCCCCAATGCTCGTCGCGGCCAGCATAGCGCAGATCGTTTCCGGCATGTTGGGCATGAAGCCGACGACCCGATCCCCTGCCTGAAGGCCCATCTCCTTCAGCGATTTGGCCAAACGGGCGACTTCATCATAAAGCTCTGAATAGGAAATCTTCCTGGTCTCTCGATCTTCGCCCTGGAAGATGATGGCCACATGATCATCCCGGTACCGAAGCAGGTTTTCCGCAAAATTGAGTCGCGCCCCTGAGAACCATTTGGTCCGGGGCATCTTGGTCGCGTCGTCTACGACCCGATCGTAGGGTCTCGATGCCTTGATGTCTGCGAATTCCCACATGGCCGACCAGAATTCGGGGATATGATCCACGGACCATTGGTAAAGGGGCCCATACTCCGTGAATTTCTTTTTGTGCCTCATATTGACGAAATTCATAAATCGGTACATGTTGCTCTTCTTGATCCTCTCCTCCGTGGGCTTCCATAACATTTTGGCCATGACTTATCCCCTCCGTCATCAGAATTCATGAAGCCTGAGGACAGCCGAACCAGAGGCCGGGCTGCCTAAATTTGATGGCTTCGTAAAAAGTCCAAAACGAACATTCCGTTCATGGTTCGATACCTCACCACGAACGGAAAATCAAGGGGTTACGGATCACAACGTCCGTTCGCCCTGAGGTATCGAAGGGCGAGCGGGGCTTTTTGCGAAGTCATCAAATTTCATAATGCTCAGGATCTGGGCAAAACTTATACCAGCATTCCCTGACATTTTCAAAAAAATATGATTTACTCTATTGAAAAGACCCCCTTCGGAAAAAGAGATTTCGCACGCAAAGGGCTCTTCATCTCCGTGGGAGCCACCAGGGGAAAGAGGCTCTTTGAAGGGACCTTGCTCACGGTCAAGGTTTTCTTTGACGCCGTCGATGCAGAACTGTGGAAATCCCTGTTGTATCGAGGTCTCGATTTTGAAGGGGATGTCCTCAAGAACCCTCAATATCTGGAAGAGGCGCACAGGGCAGGCAAAGAGCTTGTCCTGGCCATCAGAGGGGCGTGAGTGGCGAAACCCCCGCCTCCCCATGGGGGCCACCAGTTTCGAAAATTCCGTTATGCAGTCAGGGGCTTACCATCGATCGTGTCTTCTCCATGATGCCATCCCATTTTTCCCCCTGCCAAGAAACGGGCCATTGCAGGCTGCAGTGGTTTTACGCAATAGCCTATTGATACCTTCATAAACGGTCATGACCGAGTTTTCGGTCACCCCCATGGATGAATACGCCAAAGGCGTACAAGAATGTAGGAGCGCACTTTACGTGCTCCCGCAACGGGCGGGGGTAAACCCCGCCCCTACGAGCATTTTCACGGCAAAAAGTCTCAGCAATGTGTCATTTCGAGCGAAGCGAGAAATCTTACCAATGTAACGCGATGAAAACACAAGATTTCTCCTTGCAGTCGAAATGACAGATTCATCGAATACGACTTTTCACGAAGCCGTCATCTTTGGGCCTCAAAGGGAATGGTCATGTCAAATACGCCGTGCTCCAGTTTGGCCTGTACCGGTAAATCCCCCTTCTCAAAGACCTTCATCATGGCCTTGTTGGAGGCAAGAACGGTGCCGGTAAAGCCCTGCACCCCCCGCTCCTTGGCCAGCCTGACAAGCATCTTGTAAAGGTGAGTGGCCATGCCCAGGGCCTGGTAGGCCTCGTCCACGACAAAGGCCAGTTCTGCGTAGGGGCGGTTTGGATCCTTCACATACCGTGCTTCGGCGATAATATGCGCCTGCCCCGGTTCTCCCACCAGACCTACGATAGACATGACGCGGCTGCAGTCTACGTTGACGTACTCCTGCATTTTGGTGTGGGGCATAGCCCTGAGGGGGCTGAAATAACGGTAATAGACCGCCTCGTCGGAAAAACGATAAAAAAGGCGGCGCATCTCTTCTTCATCAGAGGGTTTGATCGCCCTGAATCTGACCTCCACACCTCCTTTAAAAACCTTTCTTGTGGCAATGTCTTCCGGGTAGAGCCTGGCGCATTCGGCCAAAAAAATTTGATCCTGATAAAGGATTTTCTCCGCCTTGGCCTCTTCTACGAGTTTTGCCCGATCGTCGGGATGGGCTATTTCGATCAAGGCCTGGGCCCGTTCACGAAGTGTCCTGCCCCTCAGGCCGGCTACGCCGTATTCTGTCACCACCATGTCAACCGATTCCCTCAGGTTGAGTTGGTTGGGAAACTCCCTTACCGAAATTCGAATATTGGCCCAGCCTTTCCGGTTTCGGCTGGGGAGCGCGAAGACGGTGAGGCCCCCCGAAGAAAGCTCTGCCCCGTTCAGGAAATCCATCGCCTCCCCGGGGCCGGCCGCCACATTGCCCTTTCCGGAGTGGAAGGCGATCAGCCCTGATAAATCGACCTTCCTTGCCGGAAAAACAGCCACGAAACGAGAATTGCGGCCTATCTGGATCGGGTCAAAGACTTTGTCCATCCCCTGAAATTCAACAAGAGGGTTACGGTTCAACCAGGCCATCAGCTCCGGCGTTCCGAGGGCGTAAGAGGTCAAAGACTTGCCCCGCCAGGTCTCTTTCTTTCGGTTGCTCACGGCGCCGCTCTTCACCAGGTCCATGAGGGGATCCGTAAAAAAGGGGGAATGGATCCCCAGGTGGCGCTTATGGACCAGGTGCCTGGCCAAGCCCTCAAAAAGGGGACCGATCGAAAAGGCAATGCAGCACCCATCATCGATCACCGAAGCGACATTGGCGGCGATTCGATCGAAGACGTCATCCACCGGCCAGCGGGGAAAATAAATAGGGGGTTCGGTGGAACGCACGAGGAGATCGAAGTCCGAGACAGGGACAAAGGTATCGCCATAGGTCACAGGGGTCCATTCGTTGATCTCCCCTACCACCAGCGAGGCCTGCTCCATCGCCTGCCTTGCCACATCCACCGCCATGCCCAGACTGCAATAGCCCGCTTCATCGGGGGGCGTAATCTGAATGAAAGCGACGTCAACGGGTATCTGACGGGTTTCTATCAGGCGCGGGATTCGAGAAAATCGGCTCGGAATCAGATCCACACGGCCTTCGGTGATGGCTTCGCTCGCCACCCATCCGGAAAAAAAGGTTTTTAGACGGCACTTCTGGGAACGAAGGGACTTCAACGAAACAGCATCCCCGATGCTGACCAACTGGGTCAGTTCCAGATCCTGGAGATTCTCGGCCTCTGAGGCCATGAGGTGCTTCACCAGGGTCCTGG